>CAYGZI010000105.1:0-12421 GCA_964354245.1 uncultured Planctomycetaceae bacterium | reverse complement strand
GCGGCGATGAAGATGCTGGCGGCGTCGAGCTGGTGGCTCCCCAGCTCGGCCATGATCCCGGCGCCGGTGCGGTTCCAGAGCCTCCAACGGATCAGCTCCTCCAGCGGAGGCGCCTGGTAGCGGACCTTGCCCGCGGGGTCCTTGACCTCGACGCCCCGGTAGTCGTACTTGGCTGCCAGTGCCGAGTCCAATGGAGGGCCATCGTCGGGCTTCTCTTGCATTTGCTTGTCGAGTTGGACCAGCTTCTTGGTCCAGAGATCGATCTCCTCGCTGTCCTTGGCCTTCTTGGCCTCGTCGAGTCTCCTCTTCCAGCTTGCCTGGGTCTTCAGTAGGTCGGGCTCGCCCTTTTCGGGCTTTGCGCCCGGCGGGAGCTTGCGCGTGCCGGGGGGGAGCCCGGGCTTCCAGGTGTCCTTCACGCGGTGCCACTGGGCGCGGATGTAGTGAATGTCGCCCAAGAGGTTGCGCTCGATGGTGTCCTTGGCATTGTCGTAGAGGATGTTGTAGTGGCGCTGGTGGCCGACGGCGAGGATCTTGCCGGTCGTGTCGGCGTAGCGGGCCATTTCCTTGCACTGGGCCACGGTGCGGCCCATGAGCTTCTCGGTAAGCACGTGCTTGCCGGCCAGCATGGCCTCGATGGTCGCTTTGGCGTGGAGGTGCAAGGGGAGGGCAATGACGACGGCTTCGACGCTCGGGTCCTTGAACAGCTCGCGGTAGTCGCCGGTGTAGACCTTGACGTGCTTGCGGGCCTCCTGCTCGGTGTCCCAGCCGTAGACCGACATCAGGCCCGGCCGGACGGGCTGGGCCACTTCGCCGTGGAAGGCGCGGTAGACGCTGTAGGGGCGGATGTCGGCGATGGCCACGACCTGGAGGTAGCTGGGGTTCATGGCCCCGATCAGGACGCTCCCTTCATCCCCGGTGCCGATCACGCCGACGCGCAAGGGGTCTTTGATCGACGAGTAGCCGTAGTAGAAGGCCCCCAGGCTGCCGCCGGCAACCAGGGTGGCCGCCAGGCTCTTCTTGAGGAAGTCGCGGCGGGTGTGCTCGCTGCCGACGGCGGCATAGAAGTTCTGCTTGCCGATTTCTCTTTCTTCGGGAGTGAGGTTCATGTTCATGTATGTTGTTCCTTCTTCTTGCAACAGCCCAACGGGCAGCGGAGCCAGCGCGGCAGAAAGGCGTCCAACCCGCCCCAGCGGCCCGCGGACGTGGTGGCCAGGAGTACGAGGGCCACCATCTCGATGAAGTCCTTGTTGATGAATAGGGCGTGCCCGCCCTCCGGGCCCGGCGGCGGATAGATGGTCGGCCAGCTCGGCTGGGTCAGGATCACGAAGAGCATGAAGGCCGCGCCGCCGAGGGCCGCCGGGCGCGTGAACAAGCCCAGCATCAGGCACAGCCCGATCGCCGTCAGCCCGTAAGTCACCGCAAAGTTGATCTGCTCGATCCGCGTCCAGGCAAAGGGGTTCCAGCCGGCCTTGAAGTAGCCGTAGTCCTCCTGCTGCTTCTCGGTGAGCAAGTCCCACAGCCCGGTCTTGTAGCCGGCACTGAGCTTGTCGATGTAGGCGAGCCAGCCCTTGGCGACCGTCTCATAATGCCCCGCCTCTCCCTTCGGCGCGAGCGGGGCAGAGGGGAAGGGCTCGCCAACAAGGGGCACGCGGACGGAATCAGGCGCCGGCGCGACGGCGGCCGGGGGCGCGGGCATGTGGCAGCGAAGACAGGAGATTGCCGCGGGCCGGCCGCTCAGCTCGCCGTCGAGCCCCGTGCGCCGGTCCCAGATCCGCTTCTTGTAGTAGGGGGCGCCGTTGCCGCCGCGGGCCTTCTCTGCGTTGAACCGCTCCAGGCTGTCGAGATAGCCCGCGATCTCCTCGGCGTTCTCGTCGAGGTATTCGTTGAGCCAGGCTTCGTAGCGGTTGTAGAGCGCGTCGGCCTCGGCCTTCTGGTCGTCCGTCATCGCGTACTTTTCGGCCGCGTGCTTCTTGAGGGCTTGCCAAGCCTCCAGCGTGCTCTGGGCCTTGATCACCGGCTTGTCCTCGGGGGTGAGCCGGGGATCGCCGTTTTCGTCGGCGTCGATGGTGAGCCGCTTGCTGCCGTCCGCGTCGTCCAACATCGCGCGGAACAGCGGCGCCAGCGGCCCTTTGGCCTCGCTCAGAAAGGGCGCGGCCGTGAACTTCCGGTTGTCGATCTTCCAGTAGCCTTCGTAGAGGAAGTGGCAACCCAGGCTCAACCGCAGGACGACGAGCATCACCACGGTGGCCACACCGATTGAGACTCGTTTGCTGGTCAGGGGAAACCTCCTTCCGCCTCAGGTGGATTGGCCGTCTTGGGTGCGACGGCAGCGGTCCGGGGTGGGAACTAAAGGTCGCAGGCAACGGACCGCACGCCGGGTAGGATTCCGCCCGCGGGTCGTTCTCCTGCCGATCATTTTAATCGATCCCCCCGGGATTCACTACTACCCTCTCGTCAAAGGCCACACGGAAGAGTCGCTGAGTTCCGCCCGCATGAGGGGGAACTGGCATCCCACCCGCGCGTGGGTATCCCGGTTTCCGGGCTCTTCCGGTTCCGGGCGCGGACTTCGCTCGTCTTGAAGGCTTGAGCCTTCCGGCATCGGAGCTGGCACGCGGATTGAGGCCGCCCCGCCGGGCAACTCCGCCCAATCGCCCGGGGGGAAGACCGCTTTTCATCAACTCGCGTGCCCGCTCCCAGCGCTCACGGGCGGCAAGGGGGAGTATTGAAAGCAGGCAGACGGCAGGAGGCAGGAGGACGACTTTGAAAGTCGTCCCACGGGGTGCAGAGGTAGGCTGGGGCGCAGCCCCAGCACGCGTTGGCGGAGGCGGAGCCGGGCCGTGTCGGCCCGGAAGAGTCCGGCAATAGGCAGCTACCATCTTTCGTCTCATTGCCAAGCTCCCGCTTCGGAACGAGGGCAGGTCGGTTGTTGACACGCCCGCCCGACACGCAATACTAATTGTAGTGGGACGCCCCGGCCAAGGGGCGCAATCGCGGCGGCTCAAGGACAGTCCGTCACAAGCTCCCTCCAGTTAGGACACGCGAATGCAGGTCGCAAAGATCGTGTATTGGGAAGAAGATGGGGCGTGGATCGGGTACCTCCAGGAGTATCCCGACTATTGGACCCAGGGCGAGAGTATCGAGGACTTGAAGGAACACCTGCGGGATGTCTATCGCGATCTCACCAGTGGCCAGATTCCGGGTGTCCGGAAGGTTGAGGAGTTGGTGATTCCGTGAAGCGGGCGGACTTGATCAAGAAGATCGAGGACTTCGGCTGTGTGTTGATCCGCCACGGCGCGAAGCACGACTGGTATCGCAATCCTGACACGGGAATCTGCCAACCTGTGCCGCGGCATCGGGAAATCAGAGACACGCTGGCCAGGCACATCATCAAGATGCTCAGGCGAGAGGGAGGGTGAGTATTCCGCCCCGCAGCCGTTGTGCTGCAGTCCCGAGACCGCAGCACAACGCGATTGGAAGAAGAGCCAAACCACGGATCCCACGGATCGCACGGATGGGGGAGAGGGGGAAGTGGCCCGATGAGCCCAGAGCCGGACGCCGGGGCGCAGCCCGAGCATCCGGCTTGCGGCGGTCAGCGAGGTAGGCTGGGGCGCAGCCCCAGCATCTGGCTTTCAGCTTTCCGACTTCCGCCTTCCGACTTCATCCCTAGTCCCTAGCCACCCGCCACCCACCATCCGCCACCCGCCACCCCCTGTCATCCCGCCAGGTCCAGAAGCGCCAAGTCCACCGCCGGCACCTCCAGTCCCTTGCTGCGGGCCGCCGGCTTGGCCTGCAACTGGTCTTCGTACTGGAGCAAGGCCGCCAGGGCGAGCTGCTGCCGGCCGGCGTCCGCCAACGCCGCATCGATCGCGGCGGCGTAACGCGCACGCACACGAAGGGCCGACGGCCCGGTGCCATCGTCCGCCACGTTGAGATCCTGCGTAGTAATCGCCCGGCTGGTCACCCCGGAGGAAAGCGTCGCATACATGACCGAGGTGGCCGTCGCACTGTGCCCTAGCCCCAAGGCATGGCCCACCTCGTGGGTCACGGCCGTCTGGAAGTCATACTGGTCCGCGGCGATCTGGCCGGAGTCGGCAGCGGTGTACCAGTTCCAGCCTTGGATCAGGGTGATCTCACCCAGGTCGGTCGTGCAGCCGAGCACGCCATCGGCATAACCGCCGACGACGCTGGTCGTGCTGGTGTGCAGAACGACATTTGCCGACGCGGCGTAGGCGGCATCGACCTGGTAGATGCTGACGCCGTACGGCCCCACCACGCTATTGATATGGGCGATCACATCCTGAACTCGGGCCAACTCGTCGGCACTGAACTGCCCGCTCCCGTTATCCACCAGCAGCGCCACGTCGCCGCCCAGCAGTGCCCCGGCAGTCGCTCCACCGGCCGCGGCAGTCGCCGAATCGGCCGTCAGCTTGGCCGAGCCGACGCTGGACACAAGCTGGATGTCCTTCGCGATCGTCGAGCCGTCGGCGAGCGTGACTAGGATGTTGTACGATCCTTGCGCAAGCGTCTTCGACGTTTGCCAGTTGTAGACGTACTGGGTGCCGTCGTTTCTCCAGCCGGTGCCGCCGGCGGCCGGTGGAGGCGAAAACGTTCCCCCGGGCCCGGTGACGGTGATGCTCTCGACCGCGCTCATGCTGGTGATAAGGCTTCCGCTGGCGTCGGTAAGCTGGAACTTGATGGGGATCGTCCTGCCCAGGGCGAAGTACATGTTCTGGCTTAACGGCGCGAGGAAACCGCTGGTGGCGTAATGGACGTTCTGCACCACGTCGCCGGAGCTTTGCACGAACAAGGGAGCACCGCTGTAGACGGCCGTGACAGTGTGGGGGCCGACCGACAACGCGGAAGTCGTGACACTCGCGCTGCCGCCGCTCAGCGGCACCGCATCGCCCAAGTTGGCGCCGTCCACCTGGAATTGCACCGTCCCCTCCGGTATCCCTGCGGCGGCGATCGCCGCGCTGACCCACGCCGTGAAGGTGACCGGCGAGTTGAGGATCGACGGATTGGCCGACGAAGTGACCGTCGTCGTCGTGTTGACCACGACATTCTCCAACGTGAGCGGCGCGGGCGGGGGACCCTCGACGACAAGCTGGTTGTCGCCCGCGCTTCCGTCGACCGCCAGTTCGGTCAGCGTCGAGCCGAGATTCAGGTTGATGGTCTCGCCGGCGCCGGTCAACCCGGTCTCGCTGAGCGTCAGCTCGTTACTGCCCGGCGGGGCGACGATGGTCACCTCGCTGGTGCCGCTGGTCCCCGGCTCGGCGTTGATCGCCACGGCCCCCGCGAGGCTGCCCATGTCGACCACGTAGCTGTTGGTGCCGCCTTGGGCGTTGATGGTCACGCCGGCGGTTGAAGTCGACTCGATCTGGACGCTGTTGGTGCCTGCTCCCAAGTTGAGGTCCAGGCTACTCGGCGCGGAACCGAGGAGGTTGATCGTCTCCGTGGCGCTGGCCAACTGGGCCGCACTCAGCGTCAGAACGTTCGTCTCGGATAGGGCGTCGATCGTCACCTGGTTGGTGCCACTGGTGGCGTTGACCGTGACCGGGGCCCCCAGGTTCCCCATGCCGATCGTGATGTCGTTCGTCCCGCCGCCATCCTCGATGACCACTGCCGCGGCCGTGTTGGCGATGAGAATCGTGTTCACGCTCCCAAGGGGCCCCGCCTCGATCGTGACGTCTTGCAGGCCACTCGGGCCGATGTCAGGGTCGATCACCTTATTGTTGTAAGGGCCGAGCACCAAGGTCAGGTGCTCGATCCCGGAGTAACTGACGGTCTCAGTAATGGGATTGCCCCACGTGATCTGTCCCGTCTTCTCGATGTAGTTGTCGCCGTCCTCGACGCCAAAGACCTTCAGGTTATCTACCTCGGTAGTCGGGCCACCCTGATCCGTGATGCTTACCGTTCCCTCCCAGTTGCCGAGGTGGACTGTGTAGTAGTCGTCGCCGTCCCCGGCGTCCACCAGGACTTGGCCGGGCACGCTGAAGGGCCCGTAGGAAACGCCGTTGACGAGGGCTGTGACCAGCCCGCCGCTGGCCGCGCTGATGTCGATCATGTCAATGCCCGAGGTGCCGCGCACAATGAGGTCGTTGCCTTCCATTCCCGCGACGGGCGGCTTGATCCTCAGCACCCAGGGTTCCAGTCCGGCGATCGGATGCCATGCCGTGAAGTAGAACGTCTCGCCCACGAGCGTGTATCCGCCCGGATCCGAGCCCACCGGACCGGGCCAGATGTCGGCGACCAGACCCGCATTCCCGGGGGTGCCGTCGCTCATCCAGAGTTCCCAGCCATGCTCGTCGTCCTCGCCTGTCCAGAACACCATGTTTCCCCAGGTGGCTTGTGAGTCCACATACGGGAATGGACGAACGCGGCAGGGAAGATCCTCAACCTTGCTGGTCCCCTGCGGCGTCCCATCAGTCGTCCAGAGCGACGCCGCCGTAACCGACCAGGAGCCGCTTCCGCCCACGAAGAAATACCATTTGTCGGCGGCGGGGAGGAAACGATACCAGGACGGCGCTTCGCCACCGGGCGGCACAAGCTGCGCGAGCGTCTCAGTCGTTTCACCGCTGGTATTCCACAACGCCCAGCCGTTGGTCGGGTCGTACGCCGTAAAGACCAAGGTCTGGCCGATCACCGCGCGGTAAACGACGCCGGACGAATCGGCACCGGGATAGAAGTCCCCGACGATGACCGCGCCTTCCGACGGGTCGGTCCTCCAAAGCTCGCGGCCGTGGACGCCGTCGTCGGCCGTGAAATAGAGCGTCCCGCCGACGACCTTGAAGTCCGCAATCGCTGGCGTCCCCGCTCCGGGATTGATGTCCTTGACCATCAACGTCCCTTCGGGTGTGCCGTCCGTGCTCCAGAGTTCGCGCCCGTGTATGCCGTCGTCAGCCGTGAAATAGAGGAGGCCATCAACAGGTGTCAGGTCCCAGACATCCGATGTGGAGGGCCCCAACTCGTAGTGGTCGATGAACGCAGACAGCGGAGGCGGCTGCCAACCCATACCCTGTGCTTGCATCCACGCATGCAAATACGCAACGTAGTCGTAGACCGGAACCTCAAGGGTATAGGGCTTATCGTCCTTCACCAACTCCGTCCCCGCCTCGGTGCCGTCGGTTCTCCAGAGTTGGTGGAAGTGTATTCGGTCGTCGGTTGTGAAGTAGAGCGTGTTTCCCACGGCAGGGCCAAAGGACAACGACAGGCCGTAGTACGGGGGAACCAAGGGGCCCAACGTCAGAGGCAGGACCTCCACCATTTTCGTCCCTTGCCCAGTGCCGTCTGTTTTCCACAGTTCAATGGCGTTTGCGCTGTCGTACACCGTGAAATAGAGCGTGTCCCCCACGGCCGGGCCAAACGTCACCGCGTCCGAAGGCAACGCCGTCAACATCTTCGTCTCTGCTTCGGTTCCGTCCGTTTTCCACAGTTCAAGGGCGTTCGCCGCGTTGCGAACCGTGAAATAGAGCGTGTTCCCGACGGTCGGGCCAAATGTGACCGCGTCCGAAGGCAACGCCGATAGGGTGACGGTCGAATCGGCCGTGAGGCCGGTCTTCACGAGGTTCGTACGCGAGATGAAGTAGACGGAATCGCCCACGGCCGTCCAATTGCAGGACACCGGAGAATAAAACGTTTCTCCCGCACCCAGCCAGATTCTTCCCCCATCCAGCCAGCCGGGAATGGCATCGCGCAGCCTCACGGTCCCCGAGGCCGAGCCGTCGGTCTTCCAAGCCGTGACGGACGAGTAATTACGGTCGCGGCCGTTCCAATACTGTACGGAGGTGCTAAAGAGAAGGTTGCGCCCCACACGCGTGAAGCCGCTGAAGTCGGGAACGTCTTGCGCAAGAAGGACCGTCCCCTGCGGCGTCCCGTCACTCCTCCAGAGTTGCGGTCCGTGTACGCCGTTTCCGGCGACAAACAACGCCGTGCCGTCAAAGTCATAGAAACCCGACACTCCGGATCCCGCGTCCGGCATGGAGTAAAGCTCGCTAACGAAGTCGATCCCGCCGGTGTCGTTGGTCTTCCAGATTTGGTAGCCATTAGTCGCGGTCCGGTAGGCCGGGAAGTAGAGTGTGCCGCCTACAGCGGTGTACGCCGTGGATTGAGGGATCAGGCCGTTAGCAGAAAGGCCCGGATACGGAACTGCGCTCGTGGCGTCCGCGTCGACCTTCCATAGGGAGTAGTCGCTCCCGTCTTGCACGGTGAAGAAAAGCGTGTCACTCACCGGTGTCAGACTACCGGAGAGGCTTTCCCCGGTGTAAAAGTGCTTCAACACGTAGGTCTGTTCCGCTGCCAGGTCGCTCCGGCAGAGTTCCAGTTCGCCATTGGAGTCGGTCCTGGTGAAGTAGGCCGAATCGCCGATCACCGTCGTGCCGGCAAGAGTGGTTGGGCACCCGTCAAAACTGACCGGCACCGTCCCCTCCTCGAAGCCATTGCTCTTCCAGAAGTCGCCGCCGACCCAATGGTCCGTGCTGGAACTGAAATAAGGGTCCGTCTTGAAATAGAGCGCGTTCCCCGCTGCCGTGAGATCGTTGGGGTAAAACCCGTAGTACCAGCCAACGTTGACGCTGGTAACCATGGCCGTCCCATCCGGCCCGCTCTTCCAGAGTTCGGTGCTGTGCGTCGGGTCCCAGGCACGGAAGAACAACGTGTCGCCAACAGCCGTCAGGTCCCCCGCGAATGTCAAATACTCTCTGCCGCCCATTGATGGAAAATCCTGGACCGGGACCGTACCCGCGTCGCTGCCATCCGTCCGCCAAAGCGTAATCGAATACGGGCCCAGCATCACGCCGTCCACGACACCGCCGCCGGTGTATTTTGCGTTCAGGAAATAGAGACTGCTTCCAACAGGCGTCAGTTCGGGCGACCACTGCAAATCGCCGCCGCTCCCGCTCGACTGGTCGATTCGATTCTGAGCGGCAATAACGTCGATACTCGTTAACAACCTCGTTCCGCCCGCCGTTCCGTCGCTCCTCCAGAGTTCTTCGCCCCAGCCCCCGGAGCGGAAATACAGCGTGTCTTCCGCCACAGTGAAAGGGCCGTCCTGAGGAGAGTGAGTAAGGGTCGTCACCAGCGTGCTTGTAGTCCCGTCGGTGTTCCAGAGTTCCCGGGGCGCGTCTGAGGACGCCTGAGTAGTGAAGTAGAGCGAATCGCCCATCGCTGTCATGTTCCACACGCCGCCCTCCGTGTTGACCTCGGGCAAGACGTCCGTGACGATCCCGGTCCCCGCCTCCGTGCCGTCGCTCTTCCAGAGTTGGGTGCCGTGCTCCAGGTCGTCGGCGAGAAAGAAGAGCTTTCCTCCGCTTTCTACTGGGTTCCAGAGCCCCCAGCCAAAGTCCGGCACCTGGTTGATGTCCTTGAGCAACTCCGGGGCGAACGATAAGAGCCTCCTATCCTCCAGCGGCTCGATGGCCAACTTGTGCGTTGGCCGGGCGGCATTCGGAACGCGGCGGCGGGCACGCTTTTGCCAAGGACGTGCGGAAGCGGAGTTGCCACTGCGACTGAACGAACTGAATGACGGCCACATGATTTCGTCTCCCGGTTGAGGGCGGCCTGCGGTACAATAAAAAGGTCATCGCCCCGGGCGCGCAAGCCAAGCCGCCCGGGAGATGCCGGGCCGGTGAGTCTTCCGCTTGGCCGTGGGAACTCACCGGCCGCCTTGTTTCAATGCTGATTGATGAATGCTGAATGATGAACGGGGGATTCTCCGCGGTCGTTGCCCGCTTCTTCCATTCATCACTCATCACTCATCATTCATCGTTTCCCCCTCCTCCCTAGTCCCTAACCCCTAGCCCCTGCTATAATACTCTCGTCCGAGTCCTCTCTTGCCCAAGGAGCCCCGCTCATGGCCATTGTCGTCGAAGCCACCTACGAAAACGGCGTGCTGCGGCCCGCCGAGCCCTTGCCGCTGGCGGAGCACGAAAAAGTCCGCGTGACCGTCGAGTGCCAGCGCAGCCCGATCCTGCAAGCGTACGGGATCATGGGGTGGAAGGGCACTCATGAGGAACTCGAACAGATTCTGGCCGAAGCCGAAGAGCTCGAGGAGCTTCCATGAGCTTTGATGACCTCCCTCCGCAAGCCAGCGTCTTCGTCGACGCAAATCCGTTGGTTTGCTCTGATCGTTGCGGTGATGCAATCTCACGGCTTGACCAACCTTGCCAGCAGCGACTCCGACTTTGACCGGGTGGCCGGGCTGACCCGCTACGCCCCGGCGTGAGGCAGGGGACAGGGTTCGGGGTTCAGGGTTCAGGTAAGAGGTATCAGCCATCAGCTTTCCGCTTTCCGCTTTCCGACTTCCCCCTTCATCCCTCATCCCTCATCCTTCATCATTTCCCCACCAGCGTCTTCGCCGCCTCCGCGGGCCTTCCCACCCGGGCATGGTCCCGTCGCCCCCTCCGGATGGGCCAGTTTGCCATTTATTAGTGGTCGGCACCCAGCAATCTTGGGGTGCGCGGATACTAACCTTGCTCCCCTATAAGATTAACGAAAACACCTAACAGCATTTTTTGTGGGGATTTGTCCGCCATACGTCCTTCTCGGTCGTCCTTCCCTCTGCGTCCTTTGCGTCCTCTGCGGTTCGTTCTTGGTTAGGGTTCAGGGTTCGGGGTTCAGGGTTCGGGGTTCGGGGTTCGGGGTTCGGGGTTCGGGGTTCGGGTATCAGCAATCAACTTTCCGCTTTCGGCTTTCCGCTTGGCTTTGCTTTGTCCTTTTCTTGTGGTGCTGGCTTTGGTTTCTTGGTGCCGGCGGGCTGTTTGAGCAGGGCCTCCGCTTCGGCGCGGTAGGCGCGTAGCTTCTCCGCCTCGGCCGGGTGTCTGTCCATCCACGCGGCGGCCTTGTCGAACCAGCGGCGGGCCAGGTCCTTGTGGTCCAGGCGCCAGTGGACTTCGGCCAGGAACAGCGCCCCGTTCGCGTGCGCGCTTCCGTGGTGGGTTCGTTGACTGCACCTACGGTCGTTTCTCCGGTTTCTCCTTTGCCGTTGGAGGCTTGTCGTCTATCCCCAACAACTGGGCCGCCTCGGTGCGGAAGCGCGCGGCAAGAATCTGACTCTGGGGCGAGACTTCCTCGCCCACGCGAGCGACCTCCGCAAAGCACCGACGGGCTTCGTCTTTGCGGCCGAGCTGCCAGTAGGCCATGGCCTGAAAGTACCCGTAGTAAGCGAGCCCGCGCTTGAGGTCCTTAGACCATTCCTCGAGGTTCGCAGCGGCGTCTTTCCAATTTCCCGCCCGGTAGTGCGCGACTCCAAGGCAACACGAACTGTTCGTGCCGGGGTCCATTCTGGCGGCCTCCTTCGCCAATTCCAACGCCTTGGCCGGGTTGCGGGTCTCGGGCATCGGACACGCGCACATCATAAAGGCCACGGACCGGCAGGAAAACCACGTCGACCCGCCGTCGAGCGCAATGGACTTGAAGCCTTCCTCGTACGCGTTCTGGAACGCGACTTTCGCCTCCCCGTTTTGGCCGCGAGAATAGAGCATTTCTCCCAACCGATAGTACACCTTGGAAAGGTCGCAGCGCAAATAGTAGTCTGCCGGGTGCGCTTCACATGATTTCACGAGATCCGCCACGAGGCGCTTTACGGCCGACATTTCAGGGTCACCGGCTTTCGGCGGCGGGTACGCTTCCGGTATCGCCTTTCCACTCCCCGCTTTCGGCTTTGCTTGGGTCTTCTCCTTTCCTGCGGGGGTCTTTTCGGAGATCCCCAGTAACTCGGCCGCCTCGGCGCGGAAGCGAGCGGCGCTTCTCTGAGGCTGGCCGACCCCGTCGGCCGCGCGAGCGACCTCCGCGAAGCAACGACGGGCTTCGTCTCTTTGGCCGAGCTGCCAGTAGGCCATGGCGAGAAAGTACCCGTAGTGAGCGGCCATGCGCTCGCGGTGCTTAGACCATTCCTCGAGGTTTGCAGCGGCGTCTCTCCAGTTTCCCGCCCGGTAGTGCGCGAGCGCAAGGCAACAGAGGCTCCTCCCGCGGTCCAATCTGGCGGCCTCGTTCGCCAACTCTAACGCTTTGGCCGGGTTGCGGGCTTCCGCCATCGCACAGGTGGACATCATATTGGCCACGGAGCGGCAGGAATGCGACGTCGAGCCGCCGTCCAGCGCAATGAACTTGAAGCCTTCCTCGTAGGCGCTCTCGAAGGCGACTTTCGCCTCCGCATTTCGGCCGCGGGAATGGAGCATTTCCCCCAGCCGATAGTATGCGCCAGAGAGTTGGACGTGCGCGTCGTACGTTCCCGGGCGCGCTTCACAGGATTTGACGAGATCCGCCACCAGGCGCTTTACGGCCGACATTTCGGGGTCGGCTTCCGCCCCGGCTGCGTACCCCTCCGGTATCGACACCTGGAGGACCTGGGTGCCGTGTCGGAAGACGTCGAACTCGCGGGTCTCGATCTCCAGGTCGCCGTGCAGGATGCGGAGTTGGTGTTTGC
>CAYGZI010000104.1:0-12422 GCA_964354245.1 uncultured Planctomycetaceae bacterium | reverse complement strand
CCACGAGCGGATCGCGCTGGATGGCCGGTCCTGCACTCCGGCCGAGTTGGTGCAGTTGGTCGACCGCCTGCGGCCCGCCGTCGCCGAGATCGACCAGGCGGCCGCCCGGGATCATCCGGCCGAGGGCGGCCCGACCTTCTTTGAAATCACCACCGCCATGGCCCTGCTGCACTTCGCGGCCTGCGGCGCACACGCCGCCGTCCTGGAGGTCGGCCTGGGCGGAAGGCTCGATTCGACCAACGTCTGCCGGCCCCTGGTGGCCGCGATCACCAGCATCAGCTTCGACCACACCCAGCAGCTCGGCGACACCCTCGAGGCCATTGCCCGCGAAAAGGCCGGGATCATCAAGCCCGGTGTCCCGGTCATAAGCGGCGTGATCGAGCCCGGGCCGCGCGAGGTCATCCGGCGGACCTGTCGCCGCCGCCGCTCGCCCCTAGTCGAGCTGGGGGTCGATTTCGATTTCCGCTACGACCCGCCGCGAAACCTCGATTCCGCCGACGGCCTCGGGCAACTCGATTTCCACTCCGGCGCCGGCCAAGATCGGCGACGCTACGTCGATGTCCCCCTGCGTCTGCTGGGTCATCACCAGGCCGCCAACGCTGCTGTGGCATTGGCCGCGATCGGCCGGCTCCAGGACGCCGGTTGGACCATCCCCGAAGATGCCGTCCGCGCCGGCCTAGGGGGGGTTGTCTGGCCTGCACGGGTGGAGTTGGTCTCCCGCCGACCCGCCGTCATTATAGATGCCGCCCATAACGTGGCTTCGGTCGAGGCCCTTGTCCGCGTCCTCGACGAGTGTTTCTCCCCGCGCCGGCGGCTCCTCCTCTTCGCCACCACCCGTCAGAAGGATATCCGCGGCATGTTGCGTTCTCTCTTGCCGCACTTCCAACACGCGATTCTTACCCAATACTTGAACAACCCCCGGGCGCTGCCGGTAGAGGAGTTGGAGGCCGTGGCCCGGGAGTTGACCGGACAGAGTTACCCGGCCTACCAGGACCCGATCCGTGCATGGAGAGCGGTCCGGGCTCTGGCCGCGCCGGAGGACCTGATCTGCGTGACGGGCTCGTTTTACATCGCCGCGCAGATACGGGCGCAAGTAATGGTGAATGATGAATGCTGAATGATGAACGGGGAGGATGGATGGCCCACTTCATCATTCATCGCTCATCATTCATCATTTGTTCCCACGGAGAGCCTCTCATGTCGCGCAAACGCATCCTCACCGCGGTTCTTCTCGTCATCGGCTTCTTCTGCCGGCCGCCCATGCTGCCGGCGCAGGGAACCTCGGACCCGGACATCGAGCTTCTGGACCGCAAGGTGAGGCAGTTCTTCGAGGGGCTATCGAACGACGACGCGCAGGCCGCCTTTGCGCAGTTGTTGGCCGGCAGCCAGCTCGCCAAGCAGACCGACGCAGTCAAGGCCCTCGTGGACAAGACGCGGGAACTCAAGGCCAAGTACGGCGAGGTCCGCAACTTCGAGCAGGTCGCCGCCAAGCGGATCGGCAAGGATGTCGTGCTCCTCAGGTACCTCTACCAGTGCGAGCACTTCCCCGTCGCATGGCACGTGATCTTCTACCGCACCCCATCGCGCGGCGACGTCCCCGAAGAGGAGAAGGGCGACACCTGGCGCGTGATCGTCCTCCGTTTCGACACCGACCTGGAAGCGCTCGCCCGCTAAGCCCTGCAAAGTGTGCCACTGCTTCGTCAGAAGCAGTGCCTTTCACAACCTACTTGCACTGCCTCCGGCCTCATCCCTTCCTGCGGTAGAGCCGCACCTGAAGCACCGAGACGGTCCGGCCGTCGGCCTCCACTCGGAATGTGACTGCCAGCGGCGGCTCGAACACAATGCGCCGTCCCTCCGCTCGCGATTCCCCTTCGCTGGCGGCGTCAGCCCGAAGTCTCTCGTCGATCTTATGCACCGCCGCCGTGATCGCTTGTCGTTCCGAGGAGTGTGCTCCCACCCACTGATCCGCCAATTCGTCCAGGGCTCGCCGTTCCCATCGAACTCGGTACATCACGGCTCCAGATGCCCGAGGCGTGCTAGCACTTCCTCCGTGCTGTGCCAATTGGCCGACCGCTCCCTTCGCTTCAACTCCTCCTCGCTTGCCTCCGGGGTCACGGCTTCCCACTGCGTCGGGTCGAGCGCAGGGACGAAGCGCCCCAAGACCTTGCCCGAAGGATCGCACAATTCGACCGGCTCGCCAAGCTCGTGCAGCTTGCTCGACGCCACGGCATCCAGCGTAACCCGGGTCATCGGTCGGCTCCTCATCACCAGACGGCTCGAACCTCACCTAATCCTGATTCTATTCTATGCCGCGCGCCCCTTCAAGCCAGGGCTCGTTCCCCACTTTGCACTTCGCACTTCTCATCTTTCACTTCTCATTCTTCGCTTCTCACGCCGCACCCCTCACGCCTCGCGCAGCTCCGCCCGCACTTCCTCCCCCGCCTCCACCAGCGCGTACTCGCCCACGCCCCCGCGCCCGCAGTTGACCACCGTGCTCGGTCCCAGCTTCTCGATCCCTCGGCCTTCGTGGACGTGGCCGCAGAGCACCAAGGCCGGCCGCCGCTTCTCGACGAACGCCCGCACCGCGCGACTGCCGGCGTGGACGCCGGAATAAGTCAGATCGAGCCCCAGCCCGTGCGGCGGCACGTGGGCCAAGAGAATGTGCTGCTTGCACCCGGCGATCTCCGCGTATCCCGATTCCAGCGCAGCGGCCAGCTCCTCCTCGCCGAGGCCGTACATCCCGCGCTTCCACGGCGGGATGCCCGACAGCCCGTGGAGCCCGACCGGGCCGCAGGGGATTGCGCGGCCGTGGAGCGACACCCCTAGTTCGATCAGCCGCTCTTGGATCGCCGCGGAATCGGTGTTGCCGACCACGGCCAGGACCAACGGGGCCTTGCGCTGCGCCACCTCGACGGCCCGCTGGGCGTCGATGGGCGAGCCGAAGTGCGTGATGTCGCCGCCCAGAAGGACCGCGTCCAACGGGCCGGCACGATCCAGGATCCGCTCCAAGGCCGCGGTCGCGCCGTGCAGATCGGTGATACAGGCAATGCGCACTGCTGTTTCCTCGGCCCCTTGCACAAACCGCCCCGAAACGCGACACTAATAATAGGAGGACAGGCATTCCTGCCTGTCTTTGGATAGGACAGGCATCCCGCCTGTCTTAGTAGGATAGGCATCCCTGCCTGTCCGCGGAGCGGCACCCGCGCGCGCCTTCGCGCTGGTCGCTCCGAGTGTGGACATTAGACCGGCTGAAACGGGCGACCGGCTATCCCTGGCTAGCGTGGAAATGAACCCCCTGATAGATGAGTCCCTGTTGCCTTTGTCCACGGCTGGCCCACCCGAGGCTGCCGATTGGGATACCGTGTATCGCCAAAGCACTCCACCCTGGGAGACCGGCCGGCCTGCCGCCGAGCTGGTCCGGGTCGTCGACCAGCGGATCCTCCGGCCTATGCGCATCCTGGAGCTCGGCTGCGGCACCGGGGCCGATGCCGTCTTTCTGGCCAAGCGCGGATTCGAGGTTACAGCCGTCGATTTCTCTCCCACCGCCATCGAGCGGGCCCGGACCCGCGCCGAGCAGAGCGGCGCCTTGTTGCGCATCGTCCTGGACGACGTCTTTGAGTTCGCCGGGCACTGCGGCCCGATCGACCTGGTCTACGACGCGGGCTTCTATCACTACGTGCGCCGCACGGAGCTTGCCCGGTTCCTCGACTTGCTCTGGCGACTGACCCGCCCCGGCTCGCTATATTTCACGCTGGCCGGCAGCGCGGACGAGACGGCCGAGGGCGGGCCGCCGCAGGTCTCCGAAGAGGAAATCCATCTGGAGCTGGGGCGTTTGTTCGACTTCGTCCACCTGCGCCCGTTCCGGTTCGAGAGCCCGTTCCGCAAGGAGGGCTATTTGGGGTGGTCGTGTTTGATGCGGCGGCCCGCTGTCGCGGGAGGGGCCGCGCCAGGATAAACGAGGAGACAGGGTTCAGGGTTCAGGGTTCAGGGCCCGGAGCCGAGAGTTGAGGTTTCAGAGTCGAGAGTCCAGAGTTTGTGATGGAGAGTTTAGAGCCGGGGCATGTCGGCCCGGCAGCATCCACGGCTCAGTGTTTCGGTCCACATTCATCCTTCCTGAACCCCGAACCCTGAACCCTCGGACCAAGAGGGAGCACTCTCATGAGAAGGTTGTTCGGACTCGCCGTATGCCTCGCGCTCGTTCTGGCCCTCAGCGGCTGCAAGAAGAGCGATTCCGAAGCGTCGAGCAAGAAAAGCTCGGGCCCCAGCGGCGGCCCCCCGAGCGGCCCTCCAGCGCGCCCGCCGGGCGGTCCACCGGGATACTCGGGCCGCGGTCCGGGCCCGTCCTCGGACGCCGGCACTGCCCCAGGCACCGCGCAACCTCAGCCCGAGGTCATGCCCGAGCCCGAAGAGCCCGACGACCATTCCGACGACCCGTGGTACGATCACGAAAAGGGCAAGACCCCGGCGGGCGAAGGCGAAAAGAAACCCGCCATGTCAGCGTCCGCATGGGAGCCCGATAAAACTCTCCTGGAGCAACTTGAGCCCTATCAGGACGTCAAAGGCTACCAGGTTCGCCCGCCGAAAGGGTATGCGCTCATGCAGCCTCCCGCTTCTTCGGTCGGCAAGGCTTTCGCCTGGACAGGAACGCGACGGGCCGACGGTACTGCTCCGATGTTCATGGTCCTGATCGCAACTCCGACCCCTGAAGAGGCGAAAGGGATAACGCTGGAGAACTTCGTGGAGAGAATGTTGGCCGCGGTAAAGGCTCTGCGTCAGGACTGGCAACAGACGCCCGCAGAACGGGGGCAGGTCAACGGCTTGAGCATGCTCAGAACCACCTGGCAAGGGACCGCGCCTCAAGGGAACTCCAAGATGCGCGGCTTCGATTACTTTGCCCAGGATGGTGGCACGTTCATCTGCATCCGCAGTCAAGACGTTGCACCTCACGACGAGCAAGCCCTCAAGCTCGCCGAAGCCGCGGCCCTCACGTTCCGCAAAAAATGACCGCCGAGCGCGGAGCCTGATCCGGAATCGAAGCCAAGTCCAAAGCCCACGGGTTGCAACCCGTGGGCTTTACGACGCATGGTGCTGTCGCCGCAGACTCACTTCCGATCCACCGGAGCGTACACCCGCACGTAGTCCACCAGAAACCGGTCGGGCAGCTTCGCCTTCTTGATGTCTCCGCCCCAGGGGCCGATCTCGTCGCTCAGCTTGATGTAGAGCGGCACCTGGCAGACCCCGCCCGCCTTGGTCCGCCACACCTCCTTGCCGTCCACGTAGAAAACGTACTCCTCCGGCAGCCACAATAGCCCGTAGGTGTGAAAGCCTTCGAGCAGGCCGGGCACCCGCGACACGTGGCCCGCCGACCGGTGGGCCTTGCCGTAGCCGTCCCAGTGGAGGGCGTGGTTGACGCGGTCGTCCAGCCAGGGCTTCTCCATGATGTCGATCTCCGTGCCGTCGCGCCCTTCGTTGCCGACCTTGCCCACGCTTGCGTTGTAGAGCCAGAAGGCCGACCAGTGGCCGACCTCCTTTTGCAGCTCGATGCGGGCCACGTAGTAGCCGAAGGCGTGCTCGAACTTGCCCCGCGTGCGCACGCAGCCGTCCGCGAGCCGCTCTCCGTCCTTGAGGGTGGCGATCGCCAAATGCCCCTTGCCGTCCAGGCTGATCGCTTTGCGCATCCACCAGCCGTCGCGGCGCCGGGCATCCGGCGGCGCCTCCCATTTAGACTGGTCCAAGGTCGTGCCGTCGAACTCGTCGTGCCAGACGAGCTTCCACTGTTTGCCCTGGGGCGGCGGCGGAAGCTGGTCTTTCTCCTTTTCCTGCTCCGCTGCGCAAAGCGGCGCGAAGACCGCAACAACTATCGCAGTAACGATCCAGCCAACGCGTTTCATGGCTCTATCCTCCGGTTTGACTTGCAGCCGCGGTGCGAGCGGCTTTTCGACGACAGTCTATCCGCGGTTGAGGGCGGAAACAACGTTCTCACGGGGCAAAGGGATGAAACCGCAAATGAACGCAGGTGCACGCAGATTAGAGGTTCCCGGCGGATTCCCATCTGGTCGCGGCAGTTTCGTGGCCCACGAGTCACCCGTTCTCCGGCCCGGAGCTGGCCCAGAGCTGTGCCGGACGGTCGCAGATTGACCGGCCGCGCCGCATCCGCATCCACTTCCTCTGCAAAACCAATCCCTTGAACCGGGCCGAGTTGGTCGCCGGCCTGTTCTCCGCCGGAATGTCGACGAAGACCGGCTGCCCCGCACAGCAGTGCAGGGCTTCGTCGAACAGCGCCACACCGACCACGGGCTCGAGCGCTACCGCCGGCCCGATCTGCACCGCGCGCGAGCCTCGGCGATGCGTCGCGTACGCCGCGACCTTCCCGCGCACGCGGACGCCCCGCATCGCGTCCGGCTGCCGGCGGTAGAGATGCTCGATCAGCCGGCGGCGGTCGGTGCCGGTGACCTGGCGATCCAGCTCCACCACGGCGTCCAGCGGCGGGGCAACGAGGATTTCGCGATTGGACTGCCGCGTGCCCCCCCCCCCCCCCCCCCCCCCCCCCCGCGGGCGAAGCGGCCGGGCCACGCCCTCCCCCCGGGCCACCTCGTACTCCGGCACAAAGCCCAGCTTCTCGTAGACCGGCCTGCCGAGCCGAGTGGCGTCCAGCCGCATCGTGCCGACCCCGCGCCGCTCCAGGTGCGCGATCGCGTGTTGGACCAGCCGGGTGCCGATGCCCCGCCCGCGCACCGCCTTCTCGACCAGCACCATCGCGATCCAGCCCACGTCGCCCAGCACGGTGGTCACGGTCGTGCCGACCGGCCGGCCCTCCCACTCGGCGACGAAGCACCCCTCGGGCTCCAGGGCCAGGAAACGGAGCCAGTCCGCTTCGACCTGGTTCCAGCCGGCCTGGTCCTTGAGCATCATGCCGAGCGGCACGTCGCCGGCGGTCATCGTGCGGATGGAAATCGTCATCTCATCCGTCCAGTTGCACCTCCGTCGGCAGACGGGAGATCATGGCCCGGTTCGCGTTGAGCCGCAAGCCCTCGTCGAGGGTCAATCCGGCGTTGGCCCCTTCGGTCACGGCCGCGCGGAGGTTGCGGACCTGCTTGGCGTCGCCGATCTTGACGGCCAGGACGCCGGCTTGAAGCAGTTGGCCGTAAAGGCCGTCGTCGGGCTGGACGCTGGCCAGGACGACGTTGTTGGCTTGCAGGACGCTCTTCTGGAACCGGTGGTCCATCAAGGTCACTTCGCCGCCTTCCTTGATCTCCACGACCGTGGAATTGGGGATCACGGTGACTGGCTTCTCGAACGGCTTGCCCTTGAGCCCCTCGCCGTTGGAGCCGGCAAATCGCTTCATCATCACGTCCTTGTGGCACGGCTCCATCCACGCGGCGAACTCGCGGTTCTCCGTGACCACGTAGACCTTCTTTCCTTCGCCGGCCAGCTTCTCGGCGGCGTCGGCCGCGGCAAAATGGTCGCCCCACACCAGCACCGTCTCGCCGCACTCGACCGGCGGCAGCTTGCCCGTGAAGTGGTGCTCGCAGCTCTCCACCTTGCACCGCAGCACGTCCTCGAAGGTGAGCACCAGCGGCAGGGTGATCCCCGGGATCTCGGGCCGGACGACCCGGCCGCCCGTGGCCACGATCACCGCGTCGAACTGCCCGAGCTCCTCCACCGGCGGCATCGAGTGATAGCGGACCGCCGCGCCCAGCTTCTTCATCTGGTGGCGGAGCCAATCGGCATACCAGCGCATCTTCTGCTTGGCCGGCACCGAGCAGCAATAGAGGATCGCCCCGCCCAGCTCCCCCCACTTCTCGAAGATCGTCGCCCGGTGGCCGCGGAGCATGGCGATCCGGGCCGCTTCCATGCCGCCGGGCCCGCCCCCGACGATGCCCACGCTGCGCGGGGTCTTAGCGGGCGGGAGGTGGATGAACCGCTCGTCGCCCACCGCGGGGTTGATCGCGCACCGCATGTGGCGCCGGATCATCAGCGACTCCTGCCAGCAGCCTACCAGGCACGAGATGCACCGGCGGATCTCTTTGGGCTGACCGGCCAGCGCCTTGTTGGCCCAATAGGGGTCGGCCACCATCTGGCGCGAGAGCCCCACCATGTCGGTCTTCCCCTCCGCCAGGATCCGCTCGCAGTATCCCGGGTCGCGGAGCGTGTGGCTGGTGATCACCGGGATCTTGACGTGCTTCTTGATCTCTTCGGCCGTGTAGGTGTTCCAGCCCTGGGGGTAATACATGGGGTCCATGACCGAAGCCGGGGCCTCGAACGTGCCCGCGGTGATGTCTACGAACGCCGCGCCGTTCTCCTCCAGAAGCCGGGCGATCTTGACGCTTTCGTCCAGGGTCCGCGCCCCCTCGACCCACTCCTCGCCCGAGTAGCGCACGCCGATGGGGTAATCTTTCCCGCACTTGTACTTGATCCGGCTGAGGAGCTCCAGGACGAATCTCATGCGGTTGATGAAGCTCCCGCCGAAGCGGTCGTTGCGCTTATTGATGTACGGGCTCATGAACTGGGCGATCAGGTAGCCGTGGGCCCCGTGGAGCTCGACGCAATCGAACCCGGCCTGCTGTACGCGCCAGGCCCCTTCGGCATATTTCTCGACCAGCTCGTAAACCTCCTCGGTGGTCATGGCCCGGATCGACTTCCCCTTGGCCGCCGCCTCGGCATAGACCACCTCGTGGCCTGCCGAGCCGGGGAGATCGACCAACTGGTCGCTGGCCGACATGAGGTCCTTGCGGGGCCATGCGGCCTGGCGGCCCGGATGCTGGACCTGCACGGCACAGCGTGCCCCGTGGCGGTGCATGGCCTCGGCCAGCTCGGAGAGGCCGGGGATCATCGGGTCTTCGTCCACCGAGACGCAAGTCACGGTCGGCCGCCCGGTGGCCCGGTCCGGCGTGGAGGCACCCACGATAATCAGGCCGCAGCCCCCCTTGGCCACCTGCTCATGATAAGTAATGACCCGCTGGTTGACCGAGCCATCGGCATTGGCGGAGCTGATATCCGTCGGCACGTGGCAGATACGGTTTGCGACTTCGAAGTTGCCGATGCGGATGGGGGTGAAGAGGTGGGGATAGGTTGGGTGTTTCATGGGAGGGTTCAGGGTTCGGGGTTCAGGGTTCAGGGTTCGGGGTTCAGGGTTCAGGGTTCGGGGTTCAGGGTTCGGGGTTCGGGGGTCGGGGTTCAGGGGTCGGGATTCAGAGCCGGGCCGTGTCGGCCCGGGGGATGCGGACGACCGGGATGGCCGGGGCGACACACCCCGGCTCTGAATATCGCGTGCCCGAGGTTGCCGTGAACGGCGCGGCGGGAGAGTTTCGGCCGCAGCAGCGGCGTCGTGAGGAAAGCACGCCACGACGTGGAGGATACGGTTAGGCACAACCGGCGGGGGCGGTTCATGCACTTGGGCGTACGCAGTCGGAGCTGATCAGGCGTGAGGGACCGGGGTAGCCGGGTGGGAGGCCGGGGGCGGTGACGGGCTGGCCGGCGTCGATGCGCCGGGCGACGTCCAGGTTCAGGGCCAGGAGTTGCGCGAGGAGGTCCTTTTTGGGCGAGAAGCCATAGGCGTCGAGCACGGCGGCATCGAGCGCGGCATGGGCGTCTTTGAGCGGGTTCTTTCCGGGGAGTTCCAGCGTGCGGTAGACCGCCCGGAGTCCGCCACGGACCTTCGACAAGGACTCGGCGCGCACGCGGCGGACTTCGCGTCCTGCCTGCGCCACGGCATTGACCTGCTTCACGGTCGGCGACTGGGGCCAGGGGAAGGTGTCGAAGACGGACTCGGGAGTGTAGCGGAAG
This sequence comes from uncultured Planctomycetaceae bacterium, assembly GCA_964354245.1. Taxonomy (GTDB): domain Bacteria; phylum Planctomycetota; class Planctomycetia; order Pirellulales; family Thermoguttaceae; genus CAYGZI01. Next base: position 2,636 of record CAYGZI010000104.1, on the reverse strand, counting down.
TCGGACTTCAGCTTCGAGCACTTGGCGACGAACCAGCGCCAATGGCAGTCGGACTGGAGTACGCCGAAACTGTAATCGTCGTTGAGTGCAAAACACGAGAGGGCGTCACCCGGTCGGATCCGCGTCGACAGAAAGACAAACACGGGGCGCTTAGTCACGCGCGAACACACGATGAATCGTCGGAGCTTCGCCAGCTTCCCGATGAGTTCAGGACGTGGCCGGAAGTGCTGCCACCACGTTTGAAGCCAGTTCTGATCCTGGCCGGTTGGCCGGCCCGTCTTGCGCCGCTCGGCGTCGGCCTTCTTCTTTATGTAGGGAAGTACGACCTTCTCGACCCGCTTGTATGGAACGGCGTACGCCTGAGCGTCCGTGATGGACATTGTCTGGAAATCGATTACCCAGCGTTCGGGGCCGTCGATCGTCAGCATCTCTGCGCCAACAAGAAACGGCCAGAGGACATCGCGGTTCCGCTTATCCGCATTCAGAAACAACTTGGCGTCCGCATCCGTCAACATGAAACCGGAGTGTCGCGGATACTGTCCCGTGTAGCATGTGCCGCCATTGACCATGAGCGTGCGCGCGCGGCTCACGTCGGTCTGGTCCGATAATGCGGACGTGATCCGGTCGCAGTCGCGATAGGCGAGCTCGAAGGACTTGTCTTTCCGGACGGAGCGTCGTTTTCCTGGCGTGAGCGTTTCGCGGCGGCCGCGCGACGCCGGAGCCGAATCGAGCAGCGGCAACGAAGAGGCAACCTTGTACCAGAGGCGTCGCTTCTCGGGCAGAAGATCGGCGTCGTGGGTCTTGACCCAGTTGACGATGGAGACGTGGACATTGGCTTCGCCGGACCAGGGCTGATTGTCGACGGCTTCCACGATCGTGCCCGTCCTGACGACGTGGTCCAAGCCACCCACACGGGACTGGTTGTTGCGGACATTCTGCGTACCGACGAGCCCGGCCCGGCCGGTCAAGCGGTCCTTGGGCGTGCAGGGCCGGAGGTGGTCGTGGGCCTTGCGGAACCAATAGACGCAGTAGTCGGCCATGCCGGGCACTTCGGGATAGAGCCTGCGGATGGCGTTGACGTAGTCGGGGCCGCGCTCGGGCTTGAGCCGCTTGGCGCCGAGGTAAGGGGGGTTGCCGATGATGGCGTCGGCCGGGGGCCACGCGCGGGGATTGCCCGCGTCGTCCACCAGGGCGTCGCCGGCGATGAAGTTGGCGTCGAGGTTGTCCAGCGGCAGGGCGGGCTCGGTGACGTGGAGCTCGTCGATGGCCAGCTTGCGGGCGATCATCATGGTGACCTTGGCCAGCTCGACGGCGAAGGGATTGATGTCCATGCCGTAGAAGTTCCTGGCAGTGACGAAGCCGAACATGCGCTGGGCCGGCTCGGCCTTCTTGGAGATTGCCGCAATGCGCTCAAAGATGCGGGCCTCAAGGCGCTTGAGCTCGCGGTAGGCGATGTAGAGGAAGTTGCCCGAGCCGCAAGCCGGGTCGAGGACGCGGAAGTCGTGCATGCGATTGAGGAGTCCGCGGAGGCGGCCGACGCCCGTGGCGTCTTCGATCTGGTCGCGCCAGGGCTCGACGATGGTGGGGCCGACGATCTTCATGATGTCGACGGGGCTGGTGAAATGCCCGCCGAAGGCATGGCGCTCGGCCTTTTCCATCGAATGTTCGAAGAGGACGCCGAAGATTTCCGGGCGGACCTTGGACCAGCCGGATCGGGCGGCCTGGCGGAGCTGTGCGACCTCATCCGGGTAGAGCTCGACGCGGGCCGGATGGGCGAAGAGGCCGCCGTCGAAGTAATCGACACCCTTGAAACGGCCGCCGCGGGTGCCACCCGGAGTGTTCATAGCCTCGAAGAGGCCGCCCAAGAGGTCGAAGCTCTCGGCCGGGCTCTTGCAGTCCTCCAGGAGGCGCGTGAGCGTGTATGGCTCCAGCAAGCCGATGTCCTCGGAGAAGAGGGCCACGAGCGTTTGCAGGACGAAGCGCTGGGCGGCTTCGCGGTCCACCCTGCGCGCGACGAGCTTGTTGAAGCAAACGGCCAGACGGTCGGCTGCCTGGCGAGTGACCGCCTCGTGGTCGTTGCCGAAGACCGGACGCTCGGGCACCCGGAACATGAAGGCAAGCGGGCCGTAGCGCTCGGGCAGGTCGGCCAGGGCGAGGCGGTCGACGGGCACGTCCATCTGGGTTTCAAAGTCATAGACCCAGAACTCGTCGAAGTTGCAGAGGACGACGAACCGGGGGCGTCCGGGAACGAGGCGGGTCCAATAGTCGAAGGCCTGGCGGTAATGGCGGTTGAGGTCTTCGCCGCGGCGCTTCATCTCGACGAGGACGACGGGCTTCCAGACGAGATCGGCGAAGGCGGTTCCGCCGTTGTCGGCCTTCTTGACGCGGGTTTCGAGGGTGGCACCGGCTTCCTTGACGCCTTTGTGGCCGAAGGCGAGGAAGAGGCGGTCGAGGAAGATCTGGGCTTCGCCCTTCTCGTCGCCTTGGATGTGTTGGGCGGCCCAAGCGACGAAATCGGCAAGTTTCTGGCGACGCTCGGGGTGCATGGTTAGTGGCCCCGGTTCAGGCGAGAGGATTCGTGAGTAGCGGGGATGTTCCCTATCCCTGCCTCTATGCCCGTCAATGTACCACGTCTG
>CAYGZI010000103.1:0-12462 GCA_964354245.1 uncultured Planctomycetaceae bacterium | reverse complement strand
GCGATCCGCGTATCCTTGAGGCGGTTCCGGTTGAAAGAGCTTCGGATCCAACTCCTCGTTCCACTGGAAATCCTCAACGATGATTCTCACCTTCACCCCGCCACCCGGTTCCATGTTGCACTCGACGAGCACGGGCAGTTCGGTCTGCGGGTCAACCCACACGTCGACCGTGACGGGCACGTCGGGCGTGACGTCCCAATCGAGCTTCTTGGCCGCGATCTGGAATCCCTTGGCGCGGACGTCTGCTACTTGGCGCGAGCCGAGGTCGCGATCGGCCTGACCTGAAAAATTCCCGAGCTTTTCGATGATGCGGATGCTCTCATCGCCCCATGATCCGGGCGATTCCCAGATGTAAACCTTCTTGCGGTGGTTGATGTCGATCCCCGGCCGGTCGGGCAGATCGACCAGGGTTCCGCTGAGAACGCCGTCGAGATAAGTGTCACCGCGCTGTTCTCCGGAAGCAAGAAAGTACAGCCGCACAGAGCATTCTCGAAAGTCCTCTCGCTTCGTGCCTAGGTCGATTCCCAATGGCACGTCGCACTTCATAACGTATTTGGCCGTGAGGGACTTCGCCTCGCGGATGTTCTTGGCCACCCTTTCCATGGCCGATAGCGGCCTGGTGCTCCAAAGGCTCCAGGCCAGCAGAATCCCAACTGCCGCTGCCAGGCCGACGCCGCCTACGACAATCCGTCGTCGCATTGGTACTCCTCCCATCCATTGGACGATCCGGTCAAGGACTCCCAGCGGCTCCGGCCCCCGGATCGCAGGCAAGCTCGCCGCGAGCCGCTCCCATGCTTCCTCGTGTCCCCTCTCAAAGCGCGCGCGGGCCTCGTCGAGACGCGCCGCCGTGGCCTGCAACTGGTCGACGCGGGCCTTGCACACCGCGCAGCACTCCACGTGCCGGGCCAGGCGGGCGATTCCGCCGCTCTGAATCGCGACTCGAACGATTTCTTCCCGCGTCAGACATGCCATCTCGTCATTCCCCCTTTCTCACCTCGCGGCGGCCCAAGAGCGCAGCCAGGTGCCGCAGCGCACGCCCCAAGATCCCATAGAACCCCGACAGCGAAACACCGAGCAGATCGGCCGCCTGCCGGGCATCGTACTGGTCGAAGAAGAACGCGCACACGGCGATCCGTTCCCGCTCCGGCAAGCCGGCCAGTCGCCGCAGCAATTGCTCGACCTCCTCCGCGGTCTCAACGTCCTGGAGATGGTCCTCCGCCGATGCCACGTCCGGGCAGCCGGCTCCCACGAAGCGGTGCCGGTCGCGCCGGAGGCTTCGTTTCCGCTCGCGCGCCACCTGCCGGGCGATGACCACGATCCAGCGGCCAAATCCCGCCGCGTCATACAGCCGGCCGAGGTTGCGGTAGGCCCGCAGGAAGCACTCCTGCGTCAGGTCCAGGGCCGTGGAGTAGTCCGTCGCCGCCCCGTAGACCACGGCCCGCACCAACGGCGCGTAGCGGTCGTACAGGCCGCGGAACGCCTCGCGGTCACCCGAGAGCGTCCGTGCCACCAGATCGGCGTCGCTGGTCTGGCGTTCTTCCATAGTCAACAGACTAATGGCCGCTCCCGCTGTCCTTTCCAGCGCAATCGGCTCGAATCTCACGAAACGCCGGACAGACCAAGCGATCGGCCCCCCAGTAAGACGTAGGCTGAGGCGAGCGGAGCGAGCCCCAACTTATCAAGGCGGCCGGCGAATCCGGCACTGTTTTTTCCTACTGATTGCTGATCGCTGTTTGCCGATAGCTACGTTTCGCTCACGTTCTCCCACTCGATCCTGACCTTCCCGAGCACATAGCCCACCTCCCGCAGGTAGTCGCCGTAGCAGGTGACGGTGTGGAAGCCCTGCACGTCGCGCAACAGCCTGCGACAGTCGCCGTCGATCTGCATGTCGATCTGCGAGCGGCACGTGTCCAAAAACGGGGTGTCGGCGATCTTGCCGCGGAAGCCGAACCACTTGGTGCAGCGCAAGTTCGGGATCAGGTTCGTCGTGATCTGCCCCTTGGTGTACTCGACCTTCGTGGCAGCGCCAAAGTCCGACTCGAAGTGGGTCATGATCTTCGTGGGCTCGTAGTCCTTGCCGTTCATCTTCCGCGGCGACGAGCAATGGGCCAGCGTGACCAGCCCGTGGTGCGGATAGTGCGAGTTGCTCACAAACGACGGCTTGCCCGAAATGTGCCGCAACAGCACGCCGGGCACCGTGTGGGTCATGTCGGTATGGCAGAACGCCGTGTAGCCCTCGTCGTTCAAGAGGCTCAGAATGAGGCACGGCGGCGTCTGGATCACTCGGATCAGCCCGCCCATGCACTGGGCCACGCCGAGGTTGCTCGCCCCCGCTTCCTGCATGAGGTCCTTGAAGACCTTGAGGGCCAGGAACGTATTGACCACCGACTTGCGGTCGGTCTGCAGGGTGACGCCCTTCTGCGACAGCAGCTCCTCGGTCTGCCGCTGGGCCTGCTTGATCGCGCCGTCGTCGGCCCGGGCCTTGGCAAGCTGCTTATCGAGCTCCTCGTGAGAGACGGTCTTGAAGCCGAACTTCCAGAGATCCTGGGCATACGCGGGCCCGAGCTTCTGGCCCGGGGCGCTGTAGGCGGCCATCCCGCCGATCGCCAGCACCCGAGTGCCCATCGTGTTCTTCATCCCGTAGAGGGCCCGCAGGTGCCACAGCACGTCGCCGTAGTCGTCCACCACGACGTCGTCGACGTCCAGGTTCGGCTCGGCCATCAGGTCTTCGCTCTTGCGCAAGAGCCGCCAGTGGGCGATCTCGTACCAGAGGTAAACGGGGCCCGAGCGGTGGCGCACGAAGAGGATGTTCGGCTTCTTGGAGGCCGCGAAGGTCTCGAACCACTGCTGCGGCCCGCCGGCGCCGTAGACCAGAAGCACGTCGGCATCGGCGGCGGCCGCGGCCTTCACCTCGGCGTCGCTGGAGGCCCGGGCCAAGGGAAGAAGTTCCAGGCCGAAATCCGCACTGGCGGCCAGCTTCTTCAACTCCTCGCCGATGCGTTGGACTTCTCGATCGACGTGCCCGGGGGTCTGCAAGCCGCCGTAGGGCCGCCAACTCGTCAGCTCCACGCGGCGGGGGATTGCATAGGCCAAGACCGGCTTGACCCGCAGCGGGGCGCCCTTGTTGAGGCCCGTGCGCGGGGCGGGCCCTGCCGCGGCTGCACCGGCCTCCACGTCGGTCCAGCTCGCCCCGGCCAGCGCCGCCGCTCCCACCCCGCCGAGAAACCCGCGCCGGCTGATCCCGGCCGCTTCGTATTCCGACTCGCCGCAACAGGAACAGCGGGGCGAATCCTCTGGGCGACGTTCCTTGATTGTGTGGGGGTCCATAGTTCGCTCCCTGTTGGCGTCCGGCACAAAGCCGCGACCGGCGGTCGCGGAACAAACCGCGACCACTGGCCGCGGCGTTACATCGTGGCACAGCCGCCCCCCGCTGTGCCCGCGCGGCCGACGGCCGCGGCTTTATGAACTAGGGTTTCTCTTTTCGTCGAAGCAAAATAAACCACGACAGCGCGCCTTCTGCGTTCGGGTCCGCCGTGTCGAAGTGCGACTCACGGAGCTCCACGAACTCGAAATCGGGCGAGAAATCGGCACGCAGCTCCTCCTCTTTGACCCGCGGCGGCCCGTACTGTCGGGCCTCGTTGGCGTTGCCGGCCTCGATCAACACCAGACTGCCGGGCCGGGTCAGCTTGCGGAGCGTCTGGACATAGCCCGCCGCGTTGCCTCGCCGCACCCCATGATAGCAGCCGCGGTCGTAGATGAAATCGAAGGGGCCGATCTTGGGCGGGGCAAGCACGTCGGCCAGGACCCACCTGACGCTCACGCCGGCCTTCTTGGCCCTCTCCATCGCGCCCGCCAGGGCCGAGGGCGCGATGTCCAGCGCCGAGACGTCGAACTTGCGCCCGGCCAGATAAATCGCGTTGGTGCCCAGGCCGCAGCCGAGCTCCAGAGTGCGGCAGGGCTTGATCTTGCCGCTCTCCACCGCCCGGACCAATTCGCTCGACGGCCGCCCGGTGTCCCAGCCCGGCCGCTTGCCGCCGCGGTAAGCCCCGTCCCATTGCTCCAACAGCCTCAGCCCTTCGGGCGTGTGCGGGAGGATGCCCGAGGCCAGCGGGCGCGGCGGGAGCAGCTGGGCCTTGGCCCCGTTCGCCTCTTCGACGGCGATCTCGCCTGCCCCGGCGTCCCACCAGGGCAACTTGAGGTGGAACCGGCGGTCGCCACTGGACATGGAGTATTCGACCCAATCGGGCGGTGTCAGCCCGCCTCCCAAGCTCTCGCGAATCTGCTTGGCCTTCGGCTCGCGCAGGAAGATCACGTGGAAGAACCTGGTGCGCGGAGGACCCGGCGGGGCTATTATGTGAACGTCGGAACCTTTGGTCCCATCCGCTGGCCACCACAGAACCGAGACGCGCGGCAAGACCGTGCGGATCATGATCTGGCCTTCTGGCTCCGTGATTCGCCACCCCCGGTTTTCAACCTCGAGCTCCGCGCCGCTGGCCGAGTACAATCGCCACGTCAACGCCGCGCCCGGCATGTAAACGCAGTCGTCCACGACGATGATCGCGGGCTTCAACAGGAGGAGTCTGCGGACCCAACGGGGCGACTCGGCGAGCTTGCCCCCTGGCTGCGCATCGGTACTCTTTAGCGACAGCTCGCCGACCGCATAGGTGAAGAGAGGATTCTCTTCGAAAGCCAGGACCTCGACGGCGCCGGCCTTGTCTGCGCCGAACATGATCTTGCAGAACAGCTCCACCCGGTCCTTCGCTTGGGCGGCGGAGCCGCCGGGCTCGCGGAGCGACAGGAGGTCGGCGGCGCGGAGCGACACCGAAAACTCCTTCCTTCCGGCCGCCGTCTGCCCCAGTGCGGGCGCGGCTGCGGTCACCAGCAAGATGCTCAGCGCGACCGCGGTGTATCGACTTGCGCTCTTCATCGCAATCACTCCCTGGATGTTCGTGGATCGTTGACTGCGTGCGGTTTGTGCGGACACATCGGACGGAACGCGGTATCCAGAAACGCGGGGCAAGCCCCGCCGCTAAGCTTCCTGAACCCTGAACCCTGAACCCTGAACCCTTCACTCCCCTCACCGCGCAATCTCCGGCTTCGCCGCCGGGCCGTCCATGCGTGCCGGCAGTTGCCACACGTGGTCGCCGTCGCGGTTGGTGAAGTGCAATCGACTCTCGGACTTCTGCCTCGCGTCGCCGTCGGCCCAGAGGGCGTAGAAACCGGGGTGGGCACTGAGCGGCCGGCGGACGTACGTGTGATTATACCGGCTCGCGCGGGTCAATTGCCTCACCTTGGCCCAAGTCGCCCCTCGATCTTTCGACACCCAAACCACCACTTCGCCGCCGGGGTTGTACGGCTGCGGGCCCGGCTCCGTGGGCGCGATGACCCGCCAGGCGCCGTCCGCCTCGATGTACAGCGACCCAAAGTCGTAGTTGTTGTCCGAACGCATCGCATCGCGGATTTCCCACTTCGCCCCGGTCCAGCGGGCCGTGTGCCAAATGCGAGGATCGCCCTTGGGGCCGGAGGCATGGTGGGCGCTGGTGAGATACAGAATCACCGGGTCGCCCGCGCCGTCGAAGCTCAAGTCCTTGAGATAGACGAGCCGCTTTTCGGATTCGTAATCGCGCACCAGCGCGGAGTTTTGGATCTCGGTAAGCGGCAGCGCAAGCGCCCGGCCGTCGGCCGTGGTCCACGTGCGCCCGCCGTCGCGGGTTTCGAGGTAATAGAGATTCGTGCGGGCGTTCACCCCTTTGCCGAGCGGGTGGTAGTTCAGCGCCGTGCCGATCCGGTTGCCGAGTCGCCAACTGATCTGATAGTGCCCCTGGGCGACCCGGGCCAGCGGCTGCGGCTCTTCCCAAGTCACTCCGTCGGCGCTCCGCCAGACGAACAGGAACCGCCGCCCGCTGGTGTATCGCGTGTGCAGGAAGCAGAATCCCTCGCCCGGCAGAAACCACGGCTGCGAGTACGAGAAGTTGGTCGCGGCGACCCGCTCGAAGGCGTCAATGGAATACGGCCGCTTGCTGCGGTGGATGTAGGCGGGCCGGCCGGTGCCGTGGGCATTGGAGAAGACCCAGAGGTGGCCTCGGTCGTCCAGCATCAGCGTGGGGTTGTCGTGGGCGTCGTCGGTCTTCTTGTCCAACAGGATTCTCGGGCGCGGCACGGTGCCGGTGGCATGGTCGTAGTAGGAGACCATGTGCAAGAGCCGGTTGGCGCCGGGCGGCGTGCCGCCGTAGACGAAGAAGGTCTTGTTGGCATCCGGCGAGTAGCAGGCAATGGGGATGTGCTGCTGCGGGTAAGTGGCCATGCCGCCGCTGTACTTGAACTTGTACTCGTCCTTGGAGGGCTCGTTGGCATACCAGATCCCGCGGTAGCCGTCGGCCTCGGGGAGCGGGTCGGCCGCAGCGGCGGAGGGCACCAGAAGCAGCACAACTGCAACAGTCCGGCGCAAGTCAATCATGTTTCGTGCTTTCGCGATCCTCTCATCATCTCTGCACGTCGCAGCCGGGCAGGGACGCTTTGAGTCTGCTGAAGGCGTCTGCGGTGAGGCCGGTCTGGGCGACGTTCAGGACCTTGAGGGCCTTCAGTCTTGTCAGGGACTCTACCGCGGCGTCGGTGATCCGGGTCTGCCGCAGTTCCAGCCGGACCAGGCCCTTGAGCCCGGCGAGGTGTTTCAGAGCGGCGTCGTCCACGCCGGTCTCGTTCAGGCGAAGGACGGCGAGCTTCTGGTTGTTGCGGAGGTGGACCAGCCCAGCGCCAGTGATGGGCATGTCGCGGAGCGAAAGCTGCCGCAAACCCGTCAGGCCCTTGAGATGCTCCAGCCCCTCGTCGCTGGCGCTATAGCAGCGGAAGAGGCTGAGGTCTTCGAGCGGCATTCGGCCCAGGTGCGCCAGCCCGGCATTGGTGATCGAGGCTTCTTCGACCGTCAGGCCCGTCAAGGCGGGGAAGCCCTTCACGATCGCCAGCGTGTCGTCGCCGATCGAGTAGCCGCGGAGCCGGAGGACTCTGAGGTTCTTGAGCTTTTGGAGTTGTGCCAAGCCGGCGTTGGTCACCTGGGAACAGCCGCGGAGATCGAGCACGCGCAACTGGGTCAAGTCCGCGAGTCGCTCCAGCCCGGCGTCGGTGATATTCAGGTCCAGCAGGCCCAGGCTCGTGAGCTTCGGCAGGCGCTCCAGATGCTCCAGGCCAGCATCCGAAACCAGGGCGCTCCGCTGGATACTCAGCGAGGCGAGGTTCGACAAGCCGGCCAGCCGGCCCAAACCGTCGTTGTCGATCTGGGCGTCCAACAGGCTTAGCTCCGTAAGCCCGCGGATCGTGCCGATCTGGTGTACGCCGGCGGTGGTGATTCCGCCGCCGGAGAGCCGCAGCCGCGTGAGGCTCGACAGCGCGAGCAGCAGCGGGAGTTCGGCATCGCTAATCGAAACCCGGTCGCCGGCCAGGTCCACGCCCACCAGCCGGCCGGCGGGATCGAAGTGGAGCTGGCCGCGCAGCTCGTCGATCCTGCGAATCGCCGCGAGAAACTCTGCCTTGGCGCCGGCGGCCGTCTTGCCTGCACGGACCGCTTTGATGACGGCCTGCTCGGAAGGAGCGGCCGGTGTGGCTTGGGCGAGACACAATGAAATAATCAACAAACGGCAGCAGCTCATGGCCGACTCAAACAAGGATTAAACCACAACGACACAAAGGCACGAAGCAGGAAGACAGAAGATAGGAGACAGAAGGGCGGCCAATGCCGGGTGCGTCCTTCATCTTCTATCTTCTGTCTCCTGTCTTCTATCTCCTATCTCCCTCCTTCGCGCCTTGGCGCCTTTGCGTGAAACCTCTTCTCTTCGTGTCTTTGTGCCTTTGTGGTCATTCCCCCGTCACAGCCCCCAAGGCGCACGGTACTGGCGGCGCATCATCTTGACCGCCTCGTCGTCGCCGACGATCGTTTCCTTCTTCGGGTCCCAAGTGATCTTGCGCTTCAGGCGCACGGCGATGTTGGACAGGTGGCTGATGATGTCGCTCCGCACCGCGTCGGCCATGTTGCTGACCGGCGTCGCGCGGTTCTTCACCGCATCGACGAAGTTCTGGTAGTGGTTTTTGCTGTCGATGAGTTTCATCTCATTGAGCGAGATTCTGGTCTTCAGCAGCGACTTGGGCTCGGCGTCGATCCCGCCCCGCCAGATCCGCACCCAGCCGTCGGTGCCGATGAACTTGGTCGAGTCGCCGCCGGGGAGAAACGTCATCTTCACGCCGTCGGCCATCTGGATCTTCACGTCCCAGTTGTAGACCGTGTCGTAAAGCCCCTCGGTGGGAATCACACCCGTGCCCTCCACAGCGACTGGCCCGGCCATGTCGGCGTCGCTCCCCCAGACCATGATGTCCAGCGGGTGGGCCCCCCAGCCGCCGAGGTAGCCGATCGAGTAGTCGTAGATCCAGTAGGTTCCGTTCGGTTTGGGGCGGTCGGCCGTGAACGGCCTGACCGGCGCCGGGCCGGTCCACATGTCGAAGTCCAGGTTGGCCGGCGCCGGCACCTGCTTGGTCGAGCCGCCGGCCCCGCCGTTGGGCGCGACGACTTCCATCGTGTGGACCTTGCCGATCTTCCAGTTCCGCACCAGCTCGCAGCCGAAGTGGCAGTGGGCGGAGCTCCGCTGCATGGTGCCGTACTGGAAGATGCGGTCGGTCTCGCGGAAGACCTTCAGCCCGGCAAGGCACTCCTCGATCGTTACGCCCAGCGGCTTCTCGACGTAGGCGTCCTTCCCGGCCCGGGCCGCGGCGATGGCCATGGGCACGTGCCAGTGGTCGGGCGTGGCGATAATCACGGCATCCACGTCCTTGCGGGCCAGAAGCTCGCGGAAGTCGGGGTAGGCGGTGCCTTTGTACCTCTTCGCGTAGGCGTCGCGGCGGTCCTTGTAGGCGTCGGAGAAGGCGACGCTCTGGGCGCCTCTGCAATCCTGAAACGCGCGGAACAGCCCGCCGCCCTGGTTGCCCACGCCGATGTGGCCCAGGCCGACCCGCTCGCTGGGCGGCGGCGTGGCGGCGCTGCCCAGGGCGGTGGACGCGATTGCGTACGGGGCGGCGACCGCGGCCGCCGCTGCCGTCTGGAAAAGGTGACGCCTGCTCAAGAGATTCTTGCTCATGGATTGCTCCTCGTTTCTTGGTGGGGGAGTACGGCGGGGGCGGTCTGCCTCAGTCTGGCCACCAGGATAGCCCGAGCCACAAGGCAATGCAACGCGCCGCGGCCCGCGCACCGTGAAGAGGCAAGCTGAATCACGCGACCTCCCCCCGTTCCTTCGCGTCTTTGCGCCTTTGCGTGCTACCTCCCTTTTTACGAGTGGGGGTCCGGCTCGATCCGTCCCAAACCGAAGGGGGGTGCATCGATGTCTTGCGTGGGCCCGTTGTCAAACTTACACTGGTGTCCCAACCTGCAAAGGACCTCACGCAGTGCTCGATCTAACCAATCGGCGTCAGTTCCTCAAGGCCAGCGCCGCCGCCGGGGTCGGCGTCTGGGTGGCCTCGCGCGCGGGCCCCGCCCGGAGTCAACCTCCCAGCGAAAAGGTCCGGATTGCCTGCGTTGGAACCGGTGGAAAGGGAGAGAACGACTCCGCAGACGCCGGCCGGAGCGGGGTCGTGGTGGCCGTTTGCGACGTGGACGAGGACCGGCTCGACGGGGCCGGGAAGCGGTTCAAAGGGGCCAATAAGTACACCGACTTCCGCAAGATGCTTGAGGAAATGGAGAACCAGATCGACGCCGTGACCGTGAGCACGCCCGATCATTGCCACGCCGCGGCTGCCGCCCTGGCCATGAAGATGGGCAAGCACTGCTTCGTCCAGAGCCCTTTGACCCACACGGTTTACGAGGCCCGGCGATTGGGCGAGCTGGCCCGCGAGAAGAACGTGGCCACCCAGATGGGGAACCAGTTCACCGCCTACCCGCCGCTTCGCAAGGCGGCCGCGCTCTTGCGGGCCGGGATGCTCGGGAACGTCAAGGAGGTCCACGTCTGGACCAACCGCCCGCTCTGGCCCCAGGGCATCGTTCGCCCAAGGCCCGACCCGGTTCCGAAGACCCTGAACTGGGACTTGTGGATTGGGCCGGCCGCGTTCCGGCCATACACGACCGCGGTCTACCACCCGCTCCGCTGGCGCGGCTGGTGGGATTTCGGCACCGGGGCCTTGGGCGACATGGGCTGTCACACGGCGAACATGCCCTACATGGGCCTCGGCCTGCGCGACCCGACCACGGTTCAGGCCACGACCTCCGGACACGACCGGGACAGTTTTCCCAACTGGTCGATCGTCAAGTTCGAGTTCCCGGCCAACGACTGGCGGCCAGGGCTGGTGCTATGGTGGCACGACGGCGGGAAGCAGCCGTCGCAGGAGCTGTTCGATGCCGAGCTGCTCCAAAACCAGGAAGGCAAGCCCACGCCCATGAAGCAAAGCGGCTGCCTGGTGATCGGCGAGAAGGGGAAGATGTACGCCCCGGGCGACTACGCCGAGCAGGGCCTCCGCGTCTCCAATGGCCTCACCGAGCCCAAGGTCGAGTATCCCGAGTCGCCGGGCCACTTCGAGGAATGGATCGGGGCGATCAAGGGCGGGCCGCCGGCCGCGTCGAGCTTCCCGGACTACGCCGGGCCGCTCGCGGAAACGATCCTCTTGGGCAATCTGGCCGTCTGGGCGGCCCCCAAGGCCGACCAGGAGGGCAAGAAGATCCAGTGGGACGCCAAGAATCTCAAGGCCGCCAACGCCCCGGAGGTCGAGGGCGTGATCCGGGCGACGTACCGTAAGGGCTATAGCTTGTAGCAGGCTGCGAAGCGGCCGTGGGTCGGGCAGGTTGGCAACCTGCCCCACGAGGACGCGGGGAGAAACCAAGCCGGAGCGAAAAAAGTCGAAGTCCCGGCGGAATCCGGCGATTAGGCGTATTGACTTTGCCGAAAAGAAACGATAATAAATAGCAACTCTTCCAGGGATGAGCCCTGAGCGAGTTGTTTTGACGGTGGATCGAGAGCACCATGCGGGAGCCAGTGAGAAAATCGCGATTGCGGACTCCTGGTCGCGTGGCCGGTTCAGGATGGCCGGTCGCGTTGGCTCCCGTTGCGTTTTGGAAGGGGTCGAGCTATTCAACCGTCCCCGCACGCAGCGGGCGGCGCGCCGCGGCGGCCCCGACCATCCTTCGGATGGTGCCCGACCGCCGGTGGCGATGGCGGCCCGGCTGGTGCGGGTACACTTGAAGGATCTAACCAATGATGAAGTTCGATGGAGATGGCCCGTCACTCACCCTGAGCATCGAGGAGGAACCCTCAGAAGTCCCGCTAAGTAGTTGCGCCTTGCCTGTCTTGTCGCCCGTCGGCCTGATCTCATCCCGCCCCGTGGCCGCCGGGCGAACCGTCTCTCTCTCCCCCTCTTTTCCCTCTCCTTTCGTCCGTCGCTCCCGCGGCAGCCCCCAGGGCCGAGCCTTACGGAAGACCTTCTTCCCCGAGGTGACGGACGCGCAGTGGAACGATTGGCGGTGGCAGTCCCGCAACCGGATCCGCGCTCTGGCCCAACTGGAGGCCATGCTCGTCTTGTCCGACGAGGAGCGGGAGGCCCTGACCGCCAGGGGCTCGATGCTGCCGATGGGCATCACCCCCTATTACATGAGCCTCATTTCCCGCGACAATCCGCTCCAGCCCCTGCGCCGGACCGTGATCCCCACCAGCGCCGAGGCGGTGCGGGCCCGGGGTGAGGACGACGATCCCCTGGACGAAGACAAGGACAGCCCCGTGCCCGGCCTCGTCCACCGCTATCCCGACCGGGTGCTACTCTTGGTCCTGGGTTATTGCTCGACGTATTGCCGCTATTGCACCCGCTCGCGGGTGGTAGGCCACGGGGACCTCGTCCCCAGCGAGTCCCGGCTGGAAAAGGCCTTCGAGTACATCCGCCAGACGCCTGAGATCCGCGACGTGCTGCTCTCCGGCGGCGACCCGCTGGCCTTGAGCGAAGAGCGGCTCGATTGGATCCTGACGCGGCTGCGCGAGATTCCGCACGTCGAGTTCGTCCGCCTCGGGACCAAGATGCCGGCGGTCCTGCCCCAGCGGATCACGCCGCAGCTCTGCCGGGTCCTGCGCAAGTTCCACCCCCTGTGGATGAGCCTCCACTTCACCCACCCCGACGAGTGTACCCCCGAGTCCGCCCGGGCCTGCGGCCGATTGGCCGACGCGGGCATCCCCCTCGGCTCGCAGACGGTGCTGCTGAAGGGAATCAACGACAGCGTGGAGACGATGAAGGAGCTGATGCACCGGCTGCTCCTGATGCGGGTCCGTCCGTATTACCTCTACCAGTGCGACCCGATCTCGGGATCGTCCCATTTCCGGACTTCCGTGGCCAAGGGCCTGGAGCTCATCGAGGGCTTGCGGGGCCATACGACCGGGTATGCCGTGCCGACCTTCGTGATCGACGCCCCGGGCGGCGGCGGGAAGATCCCGCTCCAGCCGAACTACGTGGTGG
>CAYGZI010000102.1:0-12658 GCA_964354245.1 uncultured Planctomycetaceae bacterium | reverse complement strand
CACGCAGAGCGTCTTCATCCCCGTCCGCTCCAGTGCCAGAACCGACTTGCCGGCCAGGCAGTCCACCACCGCCTCCTGAAAGCTCGCCGCCAAGTCGGCCACTTGGCGCGGCTCCAGCCGCACCTGCTGGAAATCCACCCGGCCCGGGCCTGCAATCGCGTAGCGGACCGCCGTCTTCAGCCCGCTGAAGCTGAAGTCCAGCCGCTCCCGGTCGTCCAGGAAGGCCCGCGGGAACCGGTAGACGCCCGGATTGCCTCCCTGGGCCGCCTGCTGGATCGAGGGCCCGCCGGGATAGGGAAGTCCCAACATGCTGGCCACCTTGTCGAAGGCCTCGCCGGCCGCGTCGTCGACGGTGGAGCCCAAGAGCTCGAAGTCCAGGGGACCTCGACAGCGGTACAGGCTCGTATGCCCGCCGCTGACGATCAGCCCCACGCAAGGAAAAACCTCCTCTCCGCCGGCCAGCCGGCAGGCATAGACGTGGGCCTGCAGATGGTTCACGGCCAAGAGTGGGATGCCGAGGGCCACGCAGAGGGTCTTGGCCGCCACCAGGCCCACCAGCAGCGACCCGGCCAGGCCCGGCGTGTTGGCCACGGCCACCGCGCCGAGGTCGCCCAGGGAGAGGCCGGCGCGTCGCAACGCCTCGTCGATGACCGGCAGGATCCGCTCGACGTGGGCGCGCGACGCGATCTCCGGCACCACGCCCCCGAACCGCGCGTGAAGGTCGTCCTGCGACGCCACCACGGAGGCCAGCACCTCCAGACGATCCGTGACGATGGCCGCAGCCGTCTCGTCGCAGGTGGTTTCCAACGTGAGGATGTTCATGGGCTCGTAGGCCATGCTTCCAGCCTGCCGTGAAGGCTCGTAGGCCAGGCTTCCAGCCTGCCGTGACCCAACACAGGCAAGATGCCTGTGCTACTTGCGGCAACACAGGCAAGATGCCTGTGCTACTTGCGGCCGCTCACTTGGCCCCGGCCAACTCGCCGGTCAGGTATTCGCGGGCCCGTTCCAGTTGGCGGTCCACGAAATGCGGAGGTTTGGCGGCGGGCGCGCTGGGCGGTTTGGGCTTCACCTCGCCGCCTTCGGAGGTGGGGCCGGTCCGCGCCGGTTCCGGCTTCTCGGTCTTCGGCTTGGGCGGTGTCGGCTCCGGCTTTTTCGCCTCCGGCTTGGGAGGCTGCGCCTTGGGAACGAGGATGTCGCGGGCCCTGCGATCCGCCATCAGGGCGAACATCTCCTCGTCGTCCATCTTCAGCTCATACCCCGCGTCCGGGCGCACGCCCCACTCATCGGTCTCTTTGGCGCCCGGGGCCTTGTCGATGTTCTTCCCGTTGGGCCGGCGGTAGCCCGCGGTGGTCAGCTTCAACGCACTTCGCGCTGCGGGGCTGGGGCGATCGCGCGGCGGCGCGGGCCCTTCCTCCAGACCGGAATACTCCAGCTCGATCACGTTCTGCACGCTCCCCTTGCCCCAGGTCCGCTCCCCGACGATCCTCGCCCGCTTGTGGTCCTGGAGACACGCCGCCACGATCTCGCTGGCGCTGGCCGAATAGCGGTTCACGAGCACGGCCATGGGGAAGCCCTCGAACGTGCCTTCCTTGTGGGCTGGCCAACGCGTCTCCTCCACGTTGCGGCCCGCGGTGCTCACGATCCGGCCCTGGGAGACGAACAGGTCGGCCACCTCGACCGCCGAGCCCAACAATCCGCCGGGATTGAACCGCAGGTCGAGGATCAGCCCGCGGAGCTTCTCCTTCTGCAGTTCGCCCAACGCCTTGCGGAGTTCTTCGGCCGTGTCGCGGCTGAACGCCGTGATGCGGACGTACGCGATCCGCTTGTCGGGATCGAGCATGAAGTTCCACGTGTCGTCCGGGTTGCGGTGGTCGCCCAGGACGGTCTCCACGTGGATCGATTCCCGGGTCATCTGGACCGTTTCCCTCGCGGTCTTGCCGGGGTGAATCAACGTCAGGGTCACTTGGGTGCCCACGTCGCCCTTGAGCCGGCGCACCGCCTCGTCGATGCTGAGATTCTCGGTGCTCTTCCCGCCGATCTCCACGATGCGGTCGCCGGCGATGATCCCGGCCCGGTAGGCGGGCGTCCCGGGCAGGGGGCTGCTGACCTTCAACTGCCCGCGCTCGACCACCACTTGAAGCCCGATCCCGCCGAACTTGCTCTCGATCGTCGTGCGGAACCGCTCCATCTCTTCGGGACCGATGTACGTGGAGTAGGGGTCCTCCAACTCCGAGAGGATCCCCTTGATGGCGGCCTCGACCAGCTTGCGGCGGTCCACGGGCCGGACGTAGTAGCGCTGGACCTGGTCCAGCGTATCCACCAGAAGGCGCTGGAGCTCGTAGATGTCTTCTTTGTCTTTTGCCGGGTCGGCCGGGCCGGGCTTTGCCGCGGCCGGTTTTGCGGGCTTTCGTTTCTCCTGAGGCGGTTTCGGCGGCTCTGCCGCAACACCAGACAAGGCCCAACCGGCCAACAGGATCAGAATCCATCCCAACGGTGCGCTAGCGCGACGCATCGATCACTCTCCTCGCCTGGGCCTGAAGCCACCCCGCCGCTCGCCCGGCAGACGCCGGAAGAAGGCGCAAGTTGCCACGGAAAAACGACTTAGCAATTATAGCCGATCCCGGGAAAGCCGGCAAGCTGAGCCGTTTAGCCGCCGCGCTTGCGCGGCGCGGCATTCCCATCGGGCCGCACGTGGTGCGCCCACGCCGGAGGCACGTTCGGCCAAACCCAGTCGCGGCGGAACTCGTGGGCCCCCAGCAAGCCGTCGATCGCCCGGCCCACCTCACCCAACCGCGCCTGCTCCGCGCGGCCCACCAGCAGCGACTTGATCCGCCGGATGTAAATGTACTGGAAGAACGAGAGCGTCCCCCCCGGCCTCAATAGCCCGGTCATGGTCCTGAGGATCTGTCCCACCAGTCCGGCAGAGAAATTGTTCAGCGGCAGTCCGGAGATGACCGCGTCGTAGCACGGCTCGGACGCAAGCTCCTCGACGCGACAGTGGAGCACGCGGGTGCGGCCGGCCACGGTCCGCAAGACCGGATCGCGGGTCAAGTCCTCGCGCAGGCGCCGGACGAAACCGTCGTTCACCTCCACCAGGTCCAGTCGATCGCTGGGCCGCATGGCCCGGGCGATGCGCCGCGTGACCGCCCCCGTGCCCGGCCCCACTTCCAGGATCCGCTGCGCCTGGTCGCCCTTTCCCACGAAGCGCGAGAGGGCGGCTGAGAGCCAGGGTCCGCTGGGCAGAATGGCCCCGGTGGTGTGGTAGTGGGTCCAGAACTCGCGAAGAAACAGACGGTATTCGGCCCAAATTCGCTTCATCGTCTCAGCGGGTCACGGGAAGAAAGCGGAAAGCGAAAAGCGGATAGCCAACGGCCACCGAGGATCACGCTCCGCTCTCCGCTTTCAATAGTCGTACCAGATTCCCATTCCGATCTGTTGCTCGAACTGGTTGAGGAACTGCACCTGGTCGCTCTTGCCGTTGAAGTAGTGAAACCCGGTGCGGAGCAACTGGCCGCTGCGGCCGCGCCATTGCCATCCGGCCTGGACGGTGAGGCTGCCGCCGAAGTCCACCTCCTCGCGGATGCGGCCGTTGACCGCGAAAAACGGCGTCCCGCGCCAATCGATCGCCCACGTCGGGCTCAGGTCCACCCCGAAATGAAACTCCCACGGTTCGCCCGGGCCCTTGGTGCGCAATCCCCAACCGGCCTCCACGTAAAGCCGCAGGTAGCTCGTCGGCCACAATCCCACTCCCAGGACGAGGGCGTCGCGCGAGTACGCGTTGCCGGCCGCCCCGGGGTGCGTGGCGATGAACTCGTCGGCCAGGTGCGAGCTCAGGTGATAGTATGCCAGCTTGGTCTCCAGAATGCCACGGCGGAACGTCAGCGGCACCCCGTAGCGATAATCGGTGGCCAGGACGTTCGCGGTCCCATCCAGTGCGATGCGGGGGAAGGCAGCCCCCTCGAAGTCCAGTTGCCAGCCTTCCGGGCGCAGGGGGTCGGAAGTGCCGTAGCGGAGAAAGCCCACGCGGCCGCCCACGGTGGCGTCCAGGAGCCACCCTTGGTCCCGCTCGTGGACGAACTGGCCGCCGATCCGCGCCTCCCGGCCGCTAGCCAGATACGACCGGTAGATCAGCCCGGAAGGTAGCAATTCCCATGCCCAAGGGCCGGTTTCCAAGAGGCCCGGACCAAGTTGCGGGGCGAAAAGTCCGCCGGGAGCCGCCGGGTAAACCATCCCCGGCAGCAACGTGGGAGTGGCCCCGGGCGAGGCGTAGACTTCCGCAGGCTCGAGTTCCGAGGCGTCGTAGGGTGGCGGGGCTGCCTCCAGGGCGGTCGAAGGAGGCATGGCCAGGATCTGTGCCCAGGCCCGGTTTTCCCCCGGACCACCTGCCACTGCCACCCAACTTGCCAGTGCGACCACGCCCCAAACGCGCAACATGGTTATTGCCCTCTCGAAGCGTAGGGTGGGACAAGCGCAGCGCGGTCCCACCAAGAATCCTAACGTGAAGGGCCGTACTGTACCGATTTCGCCGCCCGGGGGCCAGAGTTGTTGCCGTCGGCCTAAGTCATTTATAACAAGCGACTTACGACTCTACCCCCGCACCGTTGCTCGACGCGGTGTACGCGGACCCTAGAATGTCAACCGGGCGGGGCCGCGCCGCGGACCCCGGCAAGACAAAACAATCCGTAGGAAGGGGGACTCGCCAATGGTTGTTCTGGAGTTCAGCATGTTTCCCCTCGATAAAGAGGACAGCGTCAGCCCGTATGTCGCGAGGATCGTGCCCATCATCGAGTCCAGCGGCTTGGACTATCACTGCCACGCCATGGGAACGCTCCTGGAAGGAAACTATGACGAAGTGATGGGGGTCGTCGGCCAGTGCTTCCGTGCCTTGGCTGCCGACTGCAACCGGATCGAGTGCAGACTCACCCTCGACTACCGCAAAGGCCGCCTCAATCGCCTCCGGGGCAAGGTGGCCAGCGTCGAGGAGAAAGTGGGGCACAAGCTGAAGTAGTCTGGAGTCCGGAGGCTGGAGGCTGGACGTAAAGCCCGGGGGTTGCAGCCCCCGGGCTTTGGAGGTCTGCTCAGGCCGTTTGGGCGCCGCGGGAAGAACAACTATAATTGTCCGGGCACCAGGGCCCCGGACTTCCGTTGTCGGGTCGGCACGCAGTTTGCATGGCCATCGCCGTTGGATCGTCACTGATTGCGGAGCTTCGCCGCTGCCTCGGCCGGGACAGCGTGCTCTCGTTGCCGTCGGACCTCGTGGTGTACGAGTGCGACGCATACACGATCGAGAAGGCCCGCCCCGACGCCGTGGTCTTTCCTCATTCGACTCAGCAGGTCGCCGAGGTCGTCAGGCTGTGCAACCGCCACGACGTACACGTGGTCCCGCGCGGGGCGGGGACGAGCCTGGCGGGTGGATGCCTCCCCGTCGGCGGGGGCGTCGTGGTCATGCTGACCCGCATGAAGCGGATCCTCCGGATCGACCTCCGCAACCGCCTCGCCGCGGTCGAGGCCGGCGTGCTCAACCTTCAACTGACCCGGGCCCTGGCCGGCACCGGCTACCACTTTGCTCCGGACCCGTCCAGCCAAGGGGCCTCGACCATCGGCGGCAACGTGGCCACCAATGCCGGCGGCCCCCACACGCTCAAGTACGGCGTGACCGTCAACCACGTGCTGGGCCTGGAGGCCGTCTTGGGCGATGGCTCGATCATCCGGGCCGGCCCCGTCGCCGATCCGGCCGGGCTGGACCTGATCGGCGTGCTCGTGGGCAGCGAAGGCACGCTGGCCATTATCACCAAGGTCTGGGTCCGCCTGACGCCCGATCCGCAGGACTACCGCACCATGCGCGCGATCTTCGCCGCGGTCGACGACGCCACCAATGCCGTCAGCGACATCATCGGCGCGGGCGTGATCCCTGCCGCGATGGAGCTGATGGACCGCGGGATCGTGGCCGCGGTGGAGGAGGCATATCACTTCGGCCTCCCGCTGGATGCCGAGGCCATCGTGGTGATCGAGATCGACGGCCTTCGCGCCGGACTGGACGAGCAGCAGGAGCGGATCGTCGAGATTTGCCGCAAGTGGCGCGCCCGCGAGGTGCTCCAGGCCGCCACGGCCAAGGAGCGGGAGTTGCTCTGGAAGTGCCGTAAGATGGCCGTAGGGGCCGTGGGCCGCCTCAGTCCGAGCTACTGCATCCAGGACGGAGTGGTGCCGCGGACCAGGCTGCCGCACATCCTGCGGCGGATTGCCGAGATCGGGCGCAAGCACGGGATGCGGATCGTCAACGTCGCCCACGCCGGCGACGGCAACGTCCACCCGATCCTGCTGTTCGACGAGCGGGACCGGGACCAGGTGGCCCGAGCCGCGCAGGCCGGCCGAGAGCTTCTGGAGGAGTGCATCCGCGTGGGCGGGAGCGTGACCGCGGAACACGGCATCGGGGTGGAGAAGATCGGCCTGATGGACCAACTCTTCGCCCCGGCGGATTTGGCCGCCATGGCGCGGGTGCGCCGCGCAATGAACCCCCAGAACCGGCTCAACCCGGGGAAACTGTTGCCGAGCGGCTAAGCCGCAATTGGCGTGCAGGCAAACGACATGAACCGTGCGTACGCTCCACTCCCGTTGGTCGAAGTCGCTCAACCGGGCGATCCCGCCGCGGTGGCGGAGTTGGTCCAACGCGCCCATCGCGACGGCGCGCCGCTCTATCCGATCGGCGGCGGCACCAACCTCGGCTACGGCGTGCGTCCCACGGAGCCGGGCCTGGGCCTCTCGTTGGCGGGGCTCAACCGCGTCGTGGATTATCCCGCCCGCGATCTGACGATCACCGTCGAGGCCGGAGTGACCATTGCCGCTCTGGCCAAGCGGTTGGCGGGCGAGGGGCAGCGGCTCCCGGTGGACGTGCCGCACCCCGGGCAGGCCACCGTGGGCGGCATCGTGGCCGCCTCTCCCATCGGACCGCGCCACTACCGCTGGGGAACGATCCGCGATTACGTGATTGGACTGAGCGCCGTCGATGGCCTGGGCACGTGCTTCTCCGCCGGCGGCCGGGTCGTGAAGAACGCCGCCGGCTACGACCTCTGCCGCCTCTTGACCGGCTCGCTCGGCACCCTTGGGGTAATCACCCAAGTGACCCTCATGGTCAAGCCGCTTCCCGAGACCTCGGCCCTGCTGGCCTGCGACGTTGCCGGATTCGACGCGGCCGAGAAGCTCCTGGCCGGCCTCGTCCACACCAAGGTCCAGCCCTCCGCCATCGAGCTGGTGGCCGGATCGGCCTGGAAAGAGGATTCGCTCCTGGGGCCTTTGTCCGATTCCCGTTCGGTGCGCCTCGTCGTCGGGCTCGAGGGCACGCTGGCCGAGGTGGAGTGGATGCTTCATCAACTCCAGGAGGAATGGCGCCGGGCCGGAGTGGTCTCCACGGTGACATTGCGCGGGCTGCGGGCCGACCCCGTATGGAATCGCCTCGCCGAGTTTCCGGTGCAAGCCGACGGCCCCAACGGCGCGGCCCGCCTGGTCGTGCAGGTCCACGTGCTGCCCGGCTCCGTCGTGGACGCGGTCCGCAGCGTGCTGGAGATCGACCCGGGCGCTTCCGTCCTTGCCCACGCCGGGGGCGGCGTCATTCAAGCCCGGCTTGACCTCAAGCCCGACGAAGCGCAGGCCGTGCTCAGCCAACGCCTGCGGCCAGCGCTCGCGCGAACCGGCGGCTCGCTGGTGGTTCTGAGGCAGCCCGAGGGCGCGAGCCTCAGCCGCGAGTCGGTGTGGGGCCCGCCGCGGCCAACCCATCCGGTGATGCAAGCGATCAAAGACCAGTTTGACCCCAAGGGGATCCTCAACCGCGGCCGTTTTGTTTTCCAGCCGAGCAACCGATGAACGAAGTCCTCCCTGCCGCCCCGCGCGGCCCCAAGTCGAACTCGAACTCCCCCTCGGGCTCACACCCGAAGAATCCGGGGGCAGGGATCGACTTCGGGCTGTTCTTGGACTGCGTTCACTGCGGGCTTTGTACCTCGGCCTGCCCGACCTATACGGAGCTGGGGGATGAGAACGACAGCCCGCGCGGCCGGGTTTATCTGATGCGCCTGGTGTCCGAGGGAAGGCTGGGCCTCAGCCCGCGCGTCCGGCGCCACCTGGAGCTGTGCCTCGACTGCCGCGCGTGCGAGACCGCTTGCCCGTCGGGGGTCCACTACGGGCGTCTGATCGAGCCGTTCCGGCTGGCAATGGAGGAGGCGGACCAGAGCCCGGCCAAGCGGTACGACTGGTTCCGCGAGCTGATCCTCTTCCGATTGTTCCCTTATGCCAATCGCATCCGCTGGGCGATGAAGACGGTGCGCCTGGCCCAGAGGTTGGGCCTCTACGACATGGCAGAGCGACTCGGGCTGCTGAAGCTGATCCCGGGGCGCCTGGGGCGCATGGTGACGCTCGTGGGCCCGCCGCTGCCGCAGGGTCCCAGGCTGCCCAAGTTCCTTCCCGGGGTTGGGCGGCGGCGGGCCCGCGTGGCCTTCTTCGTGGGCTGCGTGGCCGACGCCATGTTCCGCCACACCCACTGGGCCACGCTCCGCGTGCTGCAAGAGAACGGCTGCGACATCCTGATCCCGCCCGGGCAAGGCTGCTGCGGGGCCATTCACTTCCACTCCGGCTCGAGCGAGGGGGCGCGAAAGCTGGCCGACGCCAATGTCGCCGCCTTCGACCTTGCGGAGATCGACGCCGTGATCGTCAACCACGGCGGGTGCGGGGCCATGCTCAAGGAATACGGCCTCCACTGGCAGGACGGCCGCCAGGAGGCCCGGGCCCGCTTCGCCGCCAAGGTCCGCGACGTCAACGAGTTCCTGGACCGGCTCGGGCCCGTGCGCCCGGGCGGCCGGATCGAAGCGGCGGCCACCTATCACGACGCCTGCCACCTGGGCCATGCGCAGAAGATCCGCGAGGCGCCGCGGCGGCTTTTGTCGCTGGTGCCCGGACTTCAATTGAAGGAGCTGCCCGAGACCGAGATCTGCTGCGGCTCGGCGGGCACCTACAACCTCAACCAGCCGGCCATGGCCGAGCGGCTCATGCGCCGCAAGCTCCAGAACATCCTCAGCACCGGCGCCCGGATCGTGCTGGCCTCGAATGCGGGCTGCCTGCTGCAGATCGGGCGCGAGATCCGGCAGAGGCGCCTGCCGCTCTTGGTCATGCACCCGATGGAGCTGTTGGACCTCAGCTTCCGCGGCCAGCAGCCCCAATGGCCGGCAGGCGGGCCTACTCGCCGGAGTTGGCGATGAACTCGCCGGTGACGTTGTCGTAGACCCAGCCGAAGGTCCCGCCGACCGGGGCCAACGGGAGTCCGGTCGAGACGACCTTCACCGATTCGGTGTTCTTCAGCGGGTGGATGGGGAATTTCTTCAGGTAGGGTTCCAGATCGTTCCTGAAGTCCTCCTCGGTCCCAGCGTCGCCAGGCAGCTTGCCGGCGTTCATGGTCGCATGGTGATTGATGGCGTCCC
This sequence comes from uncultured Planctomycetaceae bacterium, assembly GCA_964354245.1. Taxonomy (GTDB): domain Bacteria; phylum Planctomycetota; class Planctomycetia; order Pirellulales; family Thermoguttaceae; genus CAYGZI01. Next base: position 3,197 of record CAYGZI010000102.1, on the reverse strand, counting down.
GCACCACGGCGATCGAGTGCTCGATGGTCTTCTCTTGCGCCTTGCCGACCGCGCCGATGACCTTGGGCAGTACGATCGCCGCGATGATCCCCAAGATCATCACCACAACGATCACTTCCACGAGCGTCATTCCGCTCCGCCGCGCCATCGCCGGTAACCCCTCGCCTAGAGACAGAGTGTTCCGCCTATGCCCCAGACAAGCTTATGTCACTGTTCGTGAAAAGCCGGACGGGAAACGGACTGCGTGGCCGTCCGGCTTCTCGGCACGCATGAACCCGATCAATGGGTGGTAGCTTACCAGCCTTGTTGGGCAGGCAAGATGCCTGCCCTACTGGTCGTGAGCGGGATGTCTACCCTACTGGTGGCAGGCAGGATGCCTGCCCTACTGGGCGACGCGATCAACCACTACCACCCGCAGGTCGCACACGTTGGTGTGCGTCGGGCCGGTCTTGATGAGCGCCCCGAGTGGCTCGAAGAAGTGATAGGCGTCGTTGCGGGCGAGGAAGTTGGCAGGGTCGAGGCCGCGGCTCTTGGCGGCGGCGAGGACTTCGGCGTCGAGAAAAGCGCCCGCGGCGTCGGTCGGCCCGTCTTCGCCGTCGGTCCCGCCGGAGAGCAGTACGATCCCCGCGGCGCCGTCAGCGGCCAGGTGTTCCACCGCGGCCAGGACCAACTGCTGGTTGCGCCCGCCCAGCCCGCGCCGCGCAACATCGACCAGCATCACAACCGGCTCTCCGCCGCTGACGAGGCAATCGGGACCTGGCCCGTCGCGCATGCGGAGCGCCATTTCGGCCAGGTGGCGGCCGACCTCCTCGGCCGGGCCTTCGGATTGCCGAGCGCTCACCATGGCGGGGGCATATCCGAGCCGCTCCGCCTCCCGCCCGGCGGCATCCACCGCCACGGCATTGTTGCCGATGACAAAAAAGGGGTCGGAACTCTTTTTTTGGCGGTCCGGACTGACGTTCGGGCCCAGAGCAGCCGAAAAATAGTTCTGACCCCTTTTGAGGAACTCGAACACCCGCGGCGAGATCCCGGCCTCGCGCGCACCGAAGCGCTCGAGAACCTCCAGGGCGGCCTCCGGGGTCGAAGTGTCTGGGACCGTTGGGCCGGAGGCGATCGCGTCCACCGGATCGCCGGGCACGTCGGAGACGATCAGGGTCACAAGGCGCCCGGCGCGGCAGGCCCGGGCCAGCCCGCCCCCCTTGATCCGGCTGAGCTGCTTGCGCACGGTGTTGAGCTGCTGAATGTTCGCCCCCGCGGCGCTCAGGTGCCGCGTGACCGCCAGCTTGTCCTCCAAGGTGATGCCCTCAACCGGGGCGGGCAAGAGGGCCGATCCGCCGCCGGAGATGAGGCACAGGCACAGGTCATCGGGACCGAGTGAGCCGACGATGCGGAGAATCTGCTCGGCGCCTTCCACGCCAGCCGGAGTGGGCTCGTTGACGCCCGGCGGCCTCGCCCCGTGCAAGTGAATCCGCCGTAGGGGGCGCACGCAATCCTCCGGCACGTTGACCCAGCCGACGAGCTCTTTCTGGTCCATCAACCGTGGGCCGAGGGCCTCCTCGACGGCAGCGGCCATCGCCGCCCCGGCTTTGCCCGCACCGACGACCGCGATCCGGCCGATCGAGTCCAGGTCGAGCCGCTGGTCGCCAATCGCCAGCGTAGCCGGCTCGACGCAAAGATGGGCACGGACGAGACGGTCGGCCCGCACGGCCTCAACGCCGGCCTGCCAGATCCGGAGGGCATCGCGGCGGAGCTGGTCGGAAGAACGCGGCATGGGACGCGGAGTACGCGGAATGATGCGCCGGGCAAGCCCGGCCGCTAAACGGTCATTGGATGTGGAGGATATCTAACCACTGCGCCTCGCGCTCGACGATCATCTGGCCGAGATTGGCCGGCCCTTCGGCACGGAGGATCAGCCCGGCCATGACCGGCTGGCCGTCGACCTTGAACACTCCTGCCGCCGAGCTCCAAGGCGTCCCCTTGCCCCCTTGCCCGGGAAGCTTGGCATACGTGAAGAACTGATGGGCGAAGCCGTGGACGCTCAGTTGGGCCGGCCAGCGGCGGACCAGGGTCCGGTGGGCCGCAACAACGCGGGCCAGGCCGGGGAAGATGGCGTCGATCACCTCGCCGAGCTGATTGAGCGGGGGCAGCTCGCGCACTCGTCCGGCCGGGGCGAGCACCAACGCGGCCAGCCGCACCGGGACGCCATAGTACTGGAGCTTGGGCGCGTCGGCCGGCGGCGCGGCCTTGGGCAAGGCCATGACGTCGATCGCCAGGTCCGGCACCTGCTGGGGGAGCCGCCCCTTGGACCGCCGGAGAATCCTCCAAACGACGTACAGAACCGCGACGCCCAGCGCGCCCAGCGCGAGCCACTTCAACAGGTCGGCCACCGCCGGACCGGCAGCCTCCGCGATCTTGCTCCAGAGTTCTTGGAGACTTTCCATCCGGGCACTACCTAATCCCCAACCCCTAATTCCCGTTGCGCGGCGAACTTCCGCACTTCCTCCTCCGTCGGCAGCGAGGGCTGCGCGCCGAGCCGCGTAACCGAGAGGGCCCCAACGTAGCTTCCGTAGCGGACCGCTTCTTCCAGCGAGAGACCGCGGGCCAGGGCACACGCCAGCCCTCCGCTAAACGCGTCGCCCGCGGCGGTGCTGTCGATGGCCTCCACGCGGCAGCCGGGCACAAAGCCAGATTGCCCTCCGCCGACCCAGAGTGCCCCTTTGGCCCCGAGGGTGACGATCGCATTATGCGCGCCGCTTTGGAGGAGCTTGTCGGCGGCCTTGCGGGCAGAGGCTTCGTCGGAGACCGGGACGCCGGTCAGGCGCTCCGCCTCGGTCTCGTTCGGTTTGAGATAGCTGACGTATTGGAGCAGTGTACGGTCCAACGGGGCATCCGGGGCCGGGGCCGGATCGAGAATCACCGGCACGCCCGCTTCGGCGGCGAGCCGGGCCGTAAACTCGACGGTCTCCAGCGGGATCTCCAACTGGAGCACGACCACACTGGCCGAGCGGATCCGCTCCGCGGCCTTCTGGACATCTTGCGGCATGAGGGCGTTGTTGGCCCCCGAGGCCACGGAAATCAGGTTCTCGCCTCGATCGTCTACCAGAATGAGCGCGATGCCGGTGTGGCTGGCCGGGTCGCGGAAAATGAAGTCGGTGGAGATGCCGTCCTTCTGGTAACCGGCGATGGCCTGGTCGCCG
>CAYGZI010000101.1:0-12700 GCA_964354245.1 uncultured Planctomycetaceae bacterium | reverse complement strand
CCCACCCCGACGTCTTCAACATGATCCTCCAGATCATGGAGGAGGGGCGGCTGACCGACAGCTTCGGCCGCCACGTCGATTTCAAGAACACGATCCTCATCATGACCACCAACGCCGGGGCCGAGGCCATCAAGAACGAATCGTCCTTCGGCTTCCAGCGCCCGGACGCCGACGCCAGCTACGAGAGCATGAAGGAGCGGGTGCAGTCGGAGATCGAGAAGGTCTTCCGGCCGGAGTTCCTCGGGCGCGTGGACGACATCATCGTCTTCCGCCACCTCACCGCCGAGGACCTCTGCGCGGTGGTCGAGCTGGAGCTGGACAAGGTCCGCGAGCGGCTGGCCGAGCAGGGCCTCAAGCTCGTCCTGACCGACGAGGCCAAGAATTGGATCGTCAAGAAGGGCTCGAACCTCGATTTCGGCGCCCGGCCGCTCCGCCGGGCCATCGAGAACTACATCGAGGACCCGCTCTCCGAGGAGCTGCTCAAGGGCGAGTTCCAGGGCAAGGACACGATCACCATCTGCCTGAAGGAGGTGGCGGGCAAGAAGCAGTTGGTCTTCGATGGGTCGAGCGGCGAGATCGCCGAGAAGGAGGCTCCGGTGGCCGCTGGCGCCGGCGACACGTCGCACGGCCAGTCGCCCGGAACCATCCAGTTCCCTAGCCCCTAATCCCCAGCCCCTAGCCCCTGAGCGACAGAAGGGATAGCGAGCCGGTTTTCTCCCGGAGGAGCGGTCATGGCCACGCAAGATCGTTTGCTTGACGAACTGCCGCCGGCGGACGTCTCGCTCTATCCTCGCCTGAGAATGACCGAGGAGGAATTCGTCGTCTGGGCCGACGAGGATACCCGCGCCGAGTGGGTCGATGGAGAAGTCATTATCATGTCGCCGGCCAATCTGGAACACTGCGATCTGAACGCTTGGCTGATCAGGGTACTGGGGGGATTCGTGGAGGAGCAAGGCCTGGGCAAGGTGCTGCCCGACGCGACGGTCCGGCTGAGCCGTCAGCGGCGCCGCCGCGTGCCCGACATCTGGTTCCTCGCCGAAAGCCGCCGCCACCTGCTCCGCGAGAACCACGTCGAGGGGCCGCCCGATCTGGTGATCGAGATCGTCTCTCCAGACAGCCAGTCGCGGGACTGGCGGGAGAAGTACCTGGAGTATCAGGCCGCCGGAGTGCGGGAGTACTGGGTGATCGACCCGATGTCGCGCCACGTCGAGGCGTATGCGTTGGAACCTGTGCCGCCTTCAGAGGGTTCCGCAGCCACGGAGAACCAGTATCGCCGCCTCGAGGAACGGGAAGGGATCATCGCCTCAACGGTCCTTCCGGGCTTCCGGCTTCGCACTGCGTGGCTCTGGCCGCAGACCCGGCCCAAGGCCCTGGCGGCCCTCCAAGAGATGACGACCCTCGGTGCGAAGGCGTGACCCGGCGAGATGGCCGCGGGCGCGGCCGTCTGAATCCGATGTAGCTCCAATCGAAAGCCCAAAGGAGAGCTGCAAATGGGAGCCGACCCGCTCCGCCGGCCGCAGCCCCGCCGTCTCTCGCGGGCTCCCTTGGACGACCGGGCGCCGAGACAGAGGGCTCGGGTTCTGGTTGCCGCGGGGTTGAGCCTGGTCTACTGGGGCGCGGTGCTGAGTTTCGCCGGACACGCCGTCATCTTTCCGTCCATCCTGCTTCCCACGCCCGAGTGGATTGTTGCCGGCGCTCTGCTGGCCTGGGCCGGAGGGGGCTTGTTGAGCGTTGCCGGCCCGATAGCGTGCCTGTACGTGCCCCGGGAATCGCGGGCCACGGGACTCATCTTTACGTCGGTCGTCCTGGAAACCGTCTCCCTGCTGACCGGTCTCTTTGCGCCGGGGGCCGAAGGCGATGATCCGCCGTCGGCGCTGGAGGGTGGGTTGCGCGTTGCCGGCTGGCTGTCGGGGCTCGCCGCGATTGTCGTGTTCCTGTTGTTCTTGAGGCGGCTCGGCCGATACCTCAAGCGCTCGGAGCTGGCCTATGAGGCGCGATGGCTGATCGCGGCGGGACTGGTGCTGGCGGGACTGGTCGTCGTTGTGCCGGTGATTCTTGCCTTGACCGCACCGGAGATTGTCTTCTTGAGTGGAAGTGAAGCGGGCGGCATGGTGCTCTGGCTGCTATTGAGCATCGCACTGTGCGGGATCTTGCTTGCGGCAACGATCTACGTTTTGATCCGTTACCTGCGGCTCCTCACGGATCTTCGCCACGCGCTGCTGCGCGACGAGTAGAGTCGCCTGGCTCCTTGTGGACGGTTGCGCGAAATGCCAATCAAGGTTGTCTGTCGATGCGGACAAGGGTTCGCCGCCAAGGAACGCATGGCGGGCACGACATTCAAGTGCCCCAAGTGCGGCACGTCCGTGACGATTCCTCAGCCCGAGCCAGCCAGACCCGACCAAACCCAAGCGGCGGAGCCACTCAAGCAGCGCGGCGCGGTGCGCGACCTGGTGGACAAGGCCGCAATCGATGGATCGGCGCCGCCCAACGTCTGTCCGGAATGCAGGACCGCGATGCCCGCGGGTGCGGTCGTCTGCATCCAATGCGGCTACAATCAAAAACTGGGGCGAAAGATGCAAACCGAGGCCGAGCCGATCCGCGCGCCACGGACTGAGGGCATCTCGGGGGCTCCGTTGGGCCGGCGGGCACGGAGAAGGAGGGCTCTTTCACTTCTTGCAAAGGGGTTGAGCCTGGTCTATTGGGGTGTGCTGCTGGCTTGCGTCAGACACGTCGTCGACTTAGCGTCGGGTTTGCTTCCGATGCCTCCGGTGATTGTTCAAGCCGCTGTGCTCGCCGGACTCACGGCCTCCTTGTTGCAGATTGCGGGCCGGATACTGTGCCTCTATGTGCCCCGGGAATCGCACGCCGCGGGACTCATCCTTGCGTCCGTCATCCTGGAACTTATCCCGGTGCTCATCCTTTTGCTGATGCTTTCTGGAGCCGCCGTTTTTGAGCTGCCGCCGGCGCTGTACGCCATATTGGGTCTCGCGGCCGGCCTATCGGGGCTTACTGCGATTCTTGTGTTCCTGTTGTTCCTGAAGCGGCTCGGCAGATACCTGGAGCGTTCGGACCTCGCTGACGAGGCACAGTGGCTGATCATCGCGGGAGTCGCGCTGGCGGGCTTCGTCCTAAGCGTGCCGATCGTTGTTTTTGTCTTGAGTGGAACTGCCGTTGGCGTATTGTTTTTGCTTCCACTGGCCTTGGTGTTCCCCTTTGTGTTCCTTGCGGGCATGATCTACCTGGTGATTCGTTACCTGCGGCTTCTCAGAGACCTTCACCACGCCGTGCTCCGCGCGAGCAAAGCATGATCTGGGCGTGGAACGGGGATGCAGCTCCTTTTGGCCTACCGAGTTCCTAAACGCGTGACCCCTGAAAAGCGGGTGCGTCCCCTGGTGACTGAATCCGGGCGATCGGACCGAGAGCATTACGATCATCTACCGGTGAGCGCTGGGTGGCTGGGGCGTCTCGCTTGTGACCGGCACCGGCAAAACGCCAGTGCCACCCGATCGACCCTGGTCCCTAACCCCTGCCCCCTAGCCCCTTTCAGATCGCCTCGCCGCCGCGCTCGCCGGTGCGGATGCGGATGCAGTCTTCCAGCGGCAGGACGAAGATCTTGCCGTCGCCGACCTCTCCGGTCGGCCCGGTCCTGCCCCCCTTGATGATCGCGTCGATGGTGGGCTGGAGAAAAATGTCGTTCACGCCGATCATCAATTGCACCTTCCGGAGCAGGTTCACCGAGACCTCGTGCCCGCGGTAGACCTCGCTGTGCCCCCGCTGGCGGCCAAACCCCTGGACGTCCATTACGGTCAGGCGGAAGACCTCGACGTCGGCCAGGGCCTGTTTGACGGCCTCCAGCCGGTTGGGCTGGATTATGGCAATCACGAGCTTCATGAGTGGGTCCTCGACGTTCAGAGTGCTCTGCGGTGAATCCTATCCTTCCCGTCAATCGGCGGGGAGCTGGGCTAGACGGCTTTCACGTCGAAGCAGTAGAGGTTCTTGTCGTACCGCAGGTAGAGCCTCCCGCCGGCCACGACCGGATGGGCCCAACTGGTGCCGCTGCCTTCGACCTTCACCTTCCCGTTCATCTGGAGTGCCTGCGGCGAGCAGACGCCGATGCCCCCTTGCCCGCCGTTTTCGGAAAACAGGTACAGTTTCCCGTCGGCGAAACAGAGTGAGCCCTTGCCCACGGCCCTCTCGTTCCACATCTTCTTCCCCGTGGCCAGCTCCAGGCAGCTCCACCCGCCGCCGTGGTTCCCGTAGATGTAGCCCTCGTGAATCACGAAGCCGCCGTGATGGCAGTCCATGTCCCTGGTGGTCCACGCCACGTCGGCCGCCACGGACTTGCCGTCGGGCCTCAGCTTCAGGCAGATGCCGCCCTTGCCGTAGCCGTTGGCCCAAAACACGTAGCCGTCGGCGTAGGCCGGCGTGGGGCAGTTGGCCGTGTTGCGGGCCGAGAAATTGTTCTGCCACAGGAGCCTTCCGTTCCTGGCGTCCACGCCGACGATCCCCGCGTCGGTGCCCGTGACCACCAGCGGCCTGCCGCCAAACTCCACCAGGATACACGAGCCGTACTCCGGGCCGGCATCGAAGCCCGTGCTCGTCCACACGGTCTTGCCCGTGGCCTTGTTCAGGGCGGCGATGCAGCTTTTGCCGCCGGGCTTGAAGATGGCCAGGTTCTTGTAGATCAGGACGGACTCGGCGTAGCCCCATCCGCCCGAGCGCCCGCCGAACTCCTTGCTGTCGCGGGCCCACTTGGGCTTGCCGGTCTTGGCGTTAAAGCAGCCGAGCAGGCCGTTGCCGGAGAGGAGGTAGAGGTTGCCCCCGTCGATGGTGGGCGTGGCCCGCGAGCCGCCGGGGCTTTTCTTGCTGGCGGCGTCGAAATCGGTCTGCCACAGGGGATTGCCGTCCAGATCGAAGGCGAAGATCACCAGCCGGCCCTTCACGACGCCGCTGGTATAGACCTTGCCGTCGCTTGTGGCCATGCTGCCAAAGCCCTCCCCCACAATGTCGGTCTTCCAGAGCAGCTTGGGCCCGGCGCCGGGCCATTGGTCGAGCAGCCCCGTGTCGGCCGATTTTCCGTCTCGATTGGGGCCGCGCCAGCCGGGCCAATCGGCCGCCAACCCCGCCGGGCCCAAGGCCCACGCTGCAAACGCGATCGTCAGTAGTAGCACCCTCAAAGCAAGCCGTCCGATCCTCATTCGTCACTCCTCACGTGGTCAAAAAGTGGACTCGATAGAGCGGTCCACATTATACTGGCACGACGAATCGGCAAGCAACAAGCAACCGCCAAGGGGCGCGGCTCACGGCCTGGGGACTCAAGCAACGGGGCATCCAAGTCACGCTCATCTGCGACTCCATGGCCGCCCAAGTGATGCGTGAAGGCCGGGTCCATGCCGTGATCACCGGGGCCGACCGGATTCGCCGCTAACGGCGACACGGCCAACAAGATCGGCACCTACGCCCTGGCCGTGCTCGCTGCCGCACACGGCATCCCCTTCTACGTCGCCGCACCCAGCAGCACCTTCGACCTCTCGGTCGGCAGCGGCGACGAGATCCCCATCGAACAGCGCGACCCGCGCGAAATCACCCACAGTTTCGGGGGTCAAACCGCCCCGGACGGGATCGACGTGTACAACCCTGCCTTCGACGTCACCCCCGCGCGCCTCATCACCGCCATCGTGTGCGAGCGGGGCATCGTCCGGCCAGTCACGCCCGAGGCAATCGCCGGACTTCGTCTGGCCGACATGGCGTGACGCGGCCCTCTTCCGTACCCCCCGACCGGCGGAACGGCGCTCCCCCGGCGATTTTTGTGCGGACTGTTCCGCACTTGCTATTGACGCTCCCGTCCAAGTGCGGTAGAATCCGCACATGAGGGGCCCATCCCGCTGCGGAGGCTTTCGATGCCGCGATTCACCAAGGGCGAGCTGGAAATCATGCGGATCCTCTGGCGGCACGGCGAACTGAAGCCGGCCGAGATCCAGGAGCGGTTCCCCCGCAAGATCAAGAACTCCTCGCTCCGCTCCTATCTCACGATCCTCCTGGAGAAGGGCCACCTCGTGCGGCGCCGCGTGGGGAAGGCGTTCTTCTACCGGGCGAAGACCGGGCGCCGGTCGACCTTCCGCACCATGCTCCGCGAGGTAAGCCGCGTCTGCTGCGACGGTTCCGTCAAGTCGCTTCTCTGCCAACTGATTCAAACCGAGAAGCTTTCTGAAGAGGACCTGCTCGAGCTGAAGCGGCTGTCCGAGGGGTCCCCGCCTCCCGCGGACCCGTCCAAAGAGGAGAACGAGCCATGACCCTTCCCGATCTCTTGAGCGACGCTCTTGTCCGGATGGCCGCCACCTCCGCGTGGACGGCCCTGCTTGGGAAAGCCACGCTGCTTCTGGCCCTCGCCTGGCTGCTCCAGGCCTCTCTGGCCCGGGCCAATCCGCGGTGGCGGGTCCTCCTGTGGCGCGGGGCGGCGGTGGGCCTGGTGCTCTTGCCCGCTGGGGCCCTCGGCCTGCCGGCACTGGAGGTCCGGATCGAGGCCCCCAAGCCGGCGGCCCCGGGGGCAGCCGCCGCGGAACTCGCCGCGAAGGAACCGGCGGCAGCCGTGGCCCCGCCTTCCGTCCAGCCGGTCGCCGTCCAGCGCGAGCCGGCTGGCCCGGCACAGCCAAGCGCGCTCTCGACAGAGGTCTCGGCTCCCATCGAAATGACGGCGGTTTCTCCCCCGACCTCCGTCCAGATCGGTTCCGAGGCGGTCCCAGCGCCCGAGGCCCGCCAGCCCGCGGTGCCCTGGCCTGCAATCCTCCTGGGGGTCTGGGGCCTCGGCGCGCTTGCGCTCCTCACCCGCCTGGCGACGGGCTATCTGCGACTTGCTCGCCTGCTGCGCGCGTCGCCGCACGCCCCGAGCGAGGCGGTCGCCGCGGCCCGACGCATTGCAGCCGCCCTTGGCTGCCGCCGGCCCGTAGAGGTCCGGAGTTCTCGGCAATGTGCGGTGCCGTTCCTCTGCGGACTCTGGCGTCCCGTAGTCGTGCTGCCGGAGCGCATGGGCCGCGCCTCCTACCACTCGCAGTTGCCCGGCGTCCTCGCGCACGAATTAGCGCATGTCCGATCGCGGGATTGGGGCTGGAGCGCGGGCCTCCAGGTTGTGTCGATCCTGCTTTGGTTCCACCCGCTGGTTTGGCGGATCGGCGCAGCCCACCGCGCGGCGTGCGACGCGGTCTGCGACGCCGTCTCGGCGTCGTATCTGGGCGACGTGCGTGGCTACTGCTGCACGCTCGCCCGCATAGCGCTGGAGGCGGTGAGTTCCGCCCGTGTGGGAGCCCTCGCCATGGCCCGCGCCTGCGATGTCCGCCGCCGCATTGCGGCCCTGGAGCGGACGGTCTTTGCATGGCCGCTCCACCGCCTCACGATGGCCGGCGTGGCGTTGCCCGGTCTGCTGGCGGCTGTGGCGCTGGCGGGCGTGCGGTGGACGCTTGCCGATTCGCCTCCGGCAGGTCTGGAGCAGACCGCGGCTGTCTCGGCCACCGCACCCGCCCCGGCCGGCACGGGCCAAGGCCAGCAGTCCTCCAAGACCGCGCCGCAGGCATCGGCCAAGCCCGGCTTCCGCCCCATGCGGATCCGCGTGACCGACCGCGACGGCAAACCGGTCGCCGGCGCCGAGATCACCACCTCGGCCGTGATCCGCCGCACGCTCGCCCGCGTCGGCGTGTCCAAATACCAGGCCAACCCCGAGGGCGTTGCCACGATCGAGGTGCCCGAGGAAGAGGCGAGCTACCTGGTGATCTTCGCCCGGGCGGACGGCTATGTGACCGCCGGGGCGCGGTGGGAGGTCCGCGGCGCCCCGGACCCTGTGCCGGCCGAGTTCGACTTCACCCTCGAGCCGGGCACCACCATCGGCGGCACGGTGCGCGACGAGCAGGGCCGGCCAATCGCCGGGGCGTTGGTGACCCTCTCGGGGCAGGAGAACGTCCCAGGCGGCCGACGCTTCAACCGGGCGGACGACGGGGTGCGGACCGACGCCGACGGAAAATGGGTCAGCCGGCGCGTTCCCAAGGTCCTCTCGGGCTATAGCGCGCGGATCACTCTCCAGCACCCCGATTACGCCAGTCCCCCGTTCTTCGATTTCGGCACGCAGCCGATCGAGCCGCTTCGCGCCCGGACCGCCGTCATGGTGATGCGCAAGGGGATCGCGTTGGAAGGGACCGTGACTGATCCCCAGGGCCGGCCCATGGCCAAGATCCAGGTCGGGTTGTTCCCGGAACACTTCGAAAGCGTTTTCCCTCGGGCCACGACCGATTCCCAGGGGCACTACCGTTTCCCGGCCTGCGAGCCCGGCGACTACACGATCGCGGCCGCCGCTCCCGGCTACGCCCCTGCTTCCCGGCGCTTGAAGGTCGATCCGAGCCAGCGGACTGCCGATCTCCAGCTCACCAAGGGCGAGGCGATCCGCCTGCGGTTCGTCGATCAGCAAGGCAAGCCGGTGCCCGAGGCCAGCGTCAACCGCTTTCTCCCGCACGAGAAGCCGGCGCTGATGCTGGTGGATTGGCCGCGCCCGGCCGACGCCGAGGGCCGCTGGAGCTGCGTTTGGATCCCGAACGACGGGATCGAGCTGATCTTCCGGAAGCCGGGCTACGCGGAAGTGAGGAAGACGGTCGCGCCCGGCCCGCGAGAACAGGTCATCACGCTCGAGAAGGGCTCGGCCTGGATCGTCTCGGGCCGAGTGGTCGACAGGCAATCGAAGGCCCCGGTGCCGCGATTCCGCGTGGTTGAAGGATATGCGCATAGCACCGGTGATTCCGACTACGATCTCACGTGGCGGGAAGCCCGGCCGATGGAGAACCCCAGCGGCCAGTACAGCATCCAGTGGGACACTCCTGGGGACTCGCGCCGGGTCATCCGCATCGAGGCCGACGGCTACTTCCCCAGCCAGAGCCGACGGCTGATGGCGGACGAGCGCCGAGTGACGTTCGACGTCGAGCTGAGCAAGGGGCAGCCGGTGGCCGGCACGGTCCGCGCGCCGGACGGCAAACCGCTGGCCGATGCCGACGTGGTCCTCTGTACGGCCGCGCGCCGCATCTACCTCCGCAACGGCACCCAGTTCGAGCGGGACCGGTCGATCGCCGCGCGCACGGGCGCCGACGGCCGCTTCTCCCTCCCGCCGCAGCGCGATCCGTACGTGCTCGTCGTGCTGCACGACCGGGGATACGCCGAGGTGGAAGACGAGGCGGAATCGGGCAATATCACGGTCCAGCCCTGGGCCCGCGTCGAAGGGACGCTACGGATCGGCAAGCGCCCTGGCGCAAACGAGCACATCCGGCTCGGCATGTTCGAGATGCAGGACTCGCGCAGGCCCGCGCCTCGGCGTCCGGCCGCCGGGCGGGTCTGGTTCCATTACGAGACGCAGACGGACAAGCAAGGGCGCTTCGTGTTCAACCGCGTCTGGCCCGGCGAGGCGCAGCTCATGCACGTCATTACGCTAGCGAACGAAGGGAGCACGCTGTCCATGACCTTCACCCGCTCGCTCTCGGTGGTGCTCTCGCCGGGCGAGACCCTGAAGAGGGATCTCGGCGGCACGGGGCGGCCGGTGATCGGCCGGCTCGTGCTGCCCATCGGCAGCCGCGGCCCGCTGGACCTTTCCGGCAATCCGCTCCGCGCGGAGCGCCTGTTGCCCGACGTCCCCTGGCCCGAGCAGGTCAAGCAGATGCCCCCCTTGGACGCCCGGTTCTCGGAGTCCGAGTGGCGGTCCCGCTGGTGGCAGCAGCGCAAGGAGTGGCAGGACCAGTGGCTTGCATCGGAGGCGGGCAAGGGCTACCGCGGCGACCGGACTGCGGAGTTCGGCACGGGACTCAAGCAGGACGGCTCGTTTTGCTTCGACGATCTCCCGCCGGGCGACTATCTTCTGGTAGCCCTCCTCTATCCCCGCGAGGCCCTCGTCCGCGGCGCGTCGCGCGACCCGGTCGGCCGGCTGTTCTTCGAGTTCCGCGTGCCGGAGATGCCCGGCGCGCGCAGCGACGAGCCCCTCGACCTCGGCTCGCTCGTCCTCGATCCCCCCGACGCCCGTTGAGTCCGCGGACCGCATGGGACGACCGCCGGGCGCTCAGGCGCGGTCGCGACATGATCTCGGCGACGCTCATTTGCCTTGGGGCGGGTTCCGACGCCCAGCAGCCGCAGGGAGCACTCCGCTTCACTTTGCAGGGCCCAGGGCCCACGCTGCAAACGCGCTCGTCAGTAGTAGCACCCTCAGAGCAAGCCGCTGGATCCTCATTCGTCACTCCTCACGTGGTCAATAAGTGGACTCGATAGAGCGGTCCACATTATACTGGCACGACGAATCGGCAAGCAACAAGCAACCGCCAAGGGGCGGGACGGAGGAAAGAATGATCGTCTGCAGGACGCAAATAAGCTATCTCGGTTTCATATCGCTGGCATTCCAGGCGACGGCGGCCGGCGTCCTGGCCGCCGACTGGCCGCAGTGGGGCGGGCGGGATTGCCGCAACATGGTTTCGGACGAGAAAGGGCTGCCCGACTCGTTCGTCCCCGGCGAGAAGAAATCCGGCGGCGGCGGGATCGACCTGGCAACCACCAAGAACGTCAAGTGGGTCGCCCGCCTCGGCTCCGCGGCTTATGGCAACCCCACGGTCGCCGGCGGCCGCGTCTACGTCGGCACCGACAACTTAACCCTCGCCGAAGACGGCCGCTTCAAACGCACCCGCGGCGGACTGGTCAAGTGCTTCGACGAAGCCACCGGCAAGCTCCTCTGGCAACTCGCCGTGCCCGAGCGGATTAACGTCTCCAAGGAAACCCACTTCAGCCAGCAGCACTTGGGCACGTGCTCGTCGGCGACCGTGGAGGGAGATCGCGTCTACGTGCTCACCAGCGCCGCGGAGGTCGTTTGCCTCGACGTCCACGGCCTGAACAACGGCAACGACGGGCCCTTTGTGGACGAAGGCCAATACATGGCCGGGGCGGACAAGCCGCCCGTGACGCTCCGCCCGACCGACGCCGACGTCCTCTGGCGCTACGACCTGATCGACGAGTTGGGCGTCTGCCCGCACGACGCGGCCAGTTGCTCGGTCCTGATCCACGGCGACCTGCTCTACACCAGCACGTCCAACGGCGTGGATGCGGCCCACGCCAAGGTCGTCAACCCCAAGGCCCCGGCGTTCGTCGCCCTGGACAAGCGGACCGGGCGACTGGCGGCCTACGAGGACGAGAATCTCAGCTCGCGGCTCTACCACGCCGAGTGGTGCTCGCCTTCGCTCGGCGAGGTGGGCGGCAAGAAGCTCGTCTTCCTGGGCGGCGGCGACGGCGTCTGCTATGCCTTCGAGGCCCTCGACAAGGCCCCCGAAAAGCCCGTTCCGCTCAAAATGGTCTGGTTCTACGACTGCAACCCGCCGCAGTACAAGTACCGCGACGGCAAGCCCATCCCCTACTACGCCGGCGACAAGCGCAAGTCGAAAAGCCCGAACAAGAACGACGGCGCCTACGTCGGCCCCAGCCAGCTCATCGCCACGCCGGTGTTCGATAAGAACCGCATCTACATCGCCCTGGGCCAGGACCCTGCCCACGGACGCGGCCGGGGCATGTTCCACTGCATCGACGCCACGAAGACCGGCGACATCACCAAGACCGGCTGCGTCTGGACCTTCGACGGGCTGGACCGCACGCTGGCCACCGCGGTGGCGGCGGACGGCCTGGTCTACATCCCGGACGTGGCCGGGCGGCTCTTCTGCCTGGACGCCGACACGGGCAAGCCTTACTGGATGTTTGAGACCAAGGCCGAGACCTGGGGCGGGCCGCTGGTGGCCGACGGCAAGCTCTACTGGGGCAACCAGAAGGAGTTCTTCATCCTTGCGGCGGGCAAGGAGTTGAAGATCCTCTGCCGCCTCCGTCTCGGCTCGCCGGTCTACAGCACGCCGATCGTGGCCAACGGCGTGGTCTACGTCGGCTCGCAGCAGTACCTCTGGGCGGTCGAGAAGGCGGAAGACAGGAGACAGAAGTCGTGTAGTTGGCCGGCCACATAGCATTATGAACGCCGAATCCGCTGTAAAATGGCTGCTGCGTTTCATCGGCGTCACGACAATTCCCGCCTTGGTTGCGGCAGTGATGCCCCAGTCCTGGTTTGCCTACGTAATCCATTGGGTTGATCCTGCAATTCCCGTCGGACTCCTAGTCACCTACTTGGGACGGATTCTGATGGCGCTGTACGCCTTTATAGGGTTGCAGTGTTTCATCTTCGCGACCGACATCGGGCGGTATCGTCCGCTCATTTGGATCGTCGGCGCCGGGAGCATCGCGGCGGGGCTCATCGGGCTAGTCGCCCTGTTCTCAACGGTGCCATCGGATCGGTGGAGCGGGTTTTTCTGGGTCGTCTTCGGCGATTTTGCCGAGGGCCTTGTGCAGGGGCTCGTGCTCGTAATCCTCCTTTCGCGCGTGCGGTATCCCCGCTCGACGTACTGACGTATGGTGCCGGAACGAAGTCCAACCAGGCGATTGAGCGAAGGATGAAAACCGCCGTCGCATTCCGTTTCCCAATCGAACGTCTTTCGACGCTCCGCGGTATGCGTCACTTTGCCGTTCGGCATGCAGGTGGAGGGCACTGATGCTTCCGGAAGTGGTGGCCTGTTTCGAGCGGACAGTGGCCTTCATGCAGGAGTCGGTGGCGGACCTGTCCGACGAGGACATCGTGTTGCAGCCGCCGGGAGTGCCAACCCACGCT
>CAYGZI010000100.1:0-12769 GCA_964354245.1 uncultured Planctomycetaceae bacterium | reverse complement strand
CGCCACCCGCCACCCGTCACCCCCTCACTTCCCCCGCAGCCAGTCCGCCAATCGCTCGATCTGACGTTGGTCGAGGAGGTTCTTCCGGGGATCGGCTGGGAACATCCGGTATGATGGCATCCCGTCGTTCGATACCTTTCCGTCGCCGCGGTCCCCGTAGAAACGCCGGTGGGTCGGATCGGCGATGATCGCGGTGAGCCACTCGCGGGAGCCATAGCCGGTCAGCTCGGGGGCCTTGCCCAGCGACCCCTTGTCGTAGAACTTGTGGCAGCCCGTGCAGCCCAGGTCGTCGGCCAGGGATACCGCCTCCTTGCCGGCGGCCGGGGCGGTGCCTGGGCGGTCTTGCTGCGCCTCGGCCGCTAAGGCGGCAATCATCTTGTCGAGGTCCTTCATGGTCTCGGCGTCGAATTCCCGGACCTCGTTCTTGACGAACTGGACCATTTTGCCCGCGCTCAGAGTGCTCGTGCCGAAGTACTTCGGACCGGCCACCTGCTTGGGGTCGAGCAAGCCTTTGAGCCACTCAGCGCTGGCGTAGCCGCCCAGGTCCGGGGCCGAAGGCTGCAACGGCACGATCTTCGCCCCCGAGTGCGGGTGGCAGATCGCGCAATGCTCCTGCTTGTACAAGGCAATCGCTTCGGCCGCGGGGTCCTTGGCGGGCGCGTTTTCCGGCTTCATGCGCCGGGCTTCCCACGTGCCCAGCGCGAAGAGGACCGGCGTGGCAACCTCCTTCTCCGCGCACGTCTCGCTCCCCCCTGCGCAACACGCCCGCGGGGCCCCCGGCTCGTACCAACGGCCGCGGAGCCAGTCGGCCGCCAGGGCAAGCTGATCGGGCAGGAGCCGGTTTTCCTCCGGCACACCGGGCGCCGGGACGTAAGCCGGCATGCGGTCGTTGCGCGGGCCGTAGAAGGACGAATGCGTCGGATCGGCCAGCACGCCGAGGAGCCACTCGCGGGAGCCGTAGCCGGTCAGGTCGGGCGCGTCGCCGATCCTGCCGGCGTCGCGGAAGCGGTGGCAGCGGGCGCACTGATCGCCGGCGAGCTTGCGCCCTTTCTCGACGCGGGCCTTGGCATCGCCGGCGGGCGGCAGCATCGACTGGGCCTCGGCCGCCAGGGCGTCGATGAGCGCCTCGCGGTCTTCGGGCTTGAGCTTGGCGAGCCTGCCCTGGACGTACCGGA
The DNA here is from genome assembly GCA_964354245.1 of uncultured Planctomycetaceae bacterium. Classification (GTDB taxonomy): domain Bacteria; phylum Planctomycetota; class Planctomycetia; order Pirellulales; family Thermoguttaceae; genus CAYGZI01. The sequence continues at coordinate 11,594 of CAYGZI010000100.1, read as the reverse complement.
CCATGATTCCGCCGGCAAAACGCGTGTTGCCGAAGTAGGCGGGGCTAGCGACCTTCTCCGGGTCCAGCAGACCGGCGATCCACGTGCGGCCGGCAAACCCGGCCAGATCGGGGGCCGACGGATTCTCGGTCCGGGCGACGACGCCGTCCGGGTCCGTGTAGTCGTGGCATACGGCGCACTGCTGTTTCCAGAGCTTCGGCCCTTGCGTCTTCGGATCGCCGCGCAGGAGCGTCAGGGCACCGGTGGGCGGGATTCCGCCGGCCCCGCGGATCAACTCCTTGACCCGCTGGGCCTCTTCTTCGCCGGCTTGCAGGGCCGCGTCGTAGTCGGCGTTGCCCCAATCGTGGGCCCACGAGGCCAAGGAAAAGCCGATCAAGCCAACGGCCAAGACCGCGAAGACCGCGAGGTTCACCGCATGGCCCGATCGCCAATACGCGATTACGGGCATCAGCAGCACGAGCATCGCGAAGATCGTCGGGAAGACGAAGATCGCCAGGACCTTCAACTGGCCGGGGAAGGCGTTGGAGAATCCGTAGAGTCCGCGGAAGGTCCATTCGGGCCGGGCCGCGGCGTAGAAATTGGCCGGGTCGCGGTCGGCCGGGGCGCCCAGCTCCTTTCCAAACAAGTCGCCGGCGCGGCTGCCGCTGCGGCCGGCCAACGGGCCGCTGAAGACCAGCAGAAGCACGACCACAAGCAGCCCCAGACAGGCTGCGCCGTGAACCGCCGGCAACGCCAGCCAGCGGCAACAAGCCCCCTTGGCCTCTTCTGCGGCGGGCTTGGCGCTTGCCGCCTCGGCGCGAGCCAGAGCCGCGCGCCGCACCAGCCACAGATGGGCCGCGAAGAACAGGAAGAACAATCCGGCCATGCAGCCCACGTGCAGGGCGAAAAACCGCGTGAGCGTCAGGTGCCCGAAGGCCGGGCCGCCCGAGGCCAATCGCATGAGCGGCTCCCCGATCCCCGGCAAGAGCGTCAAGAAGCTGACCCGCGTCTTCGTGCTCGCATACGCGTTCTGGTCCCACGAGAGCAAGTCGCCCGTCAGGCAGAGTCCCAGGGCAAACGCGGCCAGGAACAAGGCGGTCCAGAAGACGAACTCCCGCGGGGCCCGATAGACGCCCCGCACGATCATCTGCGTCAGATACACCAAGAGCAGACCCACGAGCACCTGCGCGGTCCAATAGTGCAGGCCGCGGAGCATCCAGCCGCCGAGCACCTCGTATTGAATGTAGTAAACGCTCTCCCAGGCCGTTTGTGCGCTCGGGCTGTAGTACATCCAGAGAAACCAGCCGGTGACGGCCTGAATGACCCCGCCGCAGAGAATGAGGCTGATCCAGAGGCTCCACCAGGCCGGCCGCCCTGCGGATTCTCGCACGGGGCACGCCCGCAACGCGCCGGGCAGACCGGTGCGGTCCTCCAACCAGCGACGAAACCGTCCCGAGCCAGTTGTTGTCGTTTGGGGGTCTTTGGTGTTCATGCGATGGGAACCGGGTCGGAAATGCCGGTCTGGAAGTTCTTGAACTCGACCCAGACTTCGCCGGCCCGCGGCGCCCCGCTGCGAACAGAACGCACGGACTTTGGCAGAAAACAGGTAACAAATAAAAGCGGCGCTGACTACCAGCCCGCCGAGCGGTCCAACACGTGCCACTTTGGGCTGAATGTTGGAAAACGCGAAGACCAAGCAGATCAGGGCATCGAGTGAGAGCCACACGACATATGCAATTCGCGCCCAGTTCTTGCCTTGCCGAAGTGCGCACGATGACCATAAAGTGAACATCGACAGCAAGAAAAGCACGGCACAGGCGATGAAACTGACCGCCTTTGTGGCTAGGTCTGGGGCGGCAATGAGGGCGCCGACCGCGCCGCCACCACAAAGGAGCATGCCAAAGCCGCCCCCAACGAATCCGCAGACAGTCAGGATTCCGACCCCGCGGGGACGGGGCAGAACTCGTGACTCTTCGGGAGTAGGTGCCATGTTATTCATGTCCGAGACTTTTCAAAACATAGAAAGACATAGTCCGGTGACACCATACGTCATGCGGTCGGAACCTGCGCGGCGATGCCGGTCTGAAAGTTCTTGAACTCGACCCAGACCTCGTTGTCGTTGGCGAGCTTTTCGGGATCTACCGTGAGCCGGTCCATGTCGCGCGGGCTGGACGAATCCGCGTCGGTCCGCTTGCCGTCCAAATCGAAGCTGGCCGCGTGGCACGGGCAGAAGAACTTCTTGACTTTCCCGCCCGTCGCCGGATCGACTTCCTCCTTGTACTCGATCGAGCAGCCGGCGTGGGGGCAGACGACGTTCAGTGCGTCAACCGCCTTGAGGCCGGCGCGGCGGAGAAAGACCGCGCCGACGGGCTGGTTGGGGACCCGGTTCCACGCGTCCACCTCGTCCATGAGCACGCTCGCTTTGACGGGAGTGCCGTCCTCGGGGAGCGTGTCCAGCGTGGCCAGGCGCAGGGACTGTCCGGCCTGGCCCTTCTGCCGCCAGGGGTTCAAGAATGCAACGATCCCGGTCGCCAGCGGCGCGAGTAATGTCAGTCCCGCCGCCAGCAGGCCCAGCGACGCGGCCAGGAAGCCGCGACGCGCCTGGTTGTCGACCGCACAACAGGGCGCACCGGGCTCGCGTGAGACGGACTCACTCATGGAACTCCTCCTCCCATTGCACTCCACAGATTACGTAAAGCCCACGGGTTGCAGCCCGTGGGCCATGTCTGGTGTGTGTGCCACTGCTTCGCTAGAAGCAGTGTCTTCGCAGACTTCCGAAGTCTTCGAGACTTCGGAAGTCTGGTCCACGGGGGGCATTATTGCATGGCCTTGCGCACGGCGTCAAGGACCTTGGCGCGGGCCGCCTCGAGCGGGTCGGAGAGAGACGCCCCCGCGGCGTTGCGGTGCCCGCCGCCGCCGAACTGCTCGGCGACGCGGGCGCAATCGAGGTCTGTCCGGCTGCGGAAGCTGATCTTGAAACCGCCGGTCGGCTGCTCCACCAGGATCACCGCGGCCTCCGTTCCGCCGACGGACAAGGTCAGGTTGATGATGTCCTCGCTGTCGGTGGGCACGGCGCCGGCTTCGGCGAAGTCCTGCAGCGTGAGCCAGGTGTAGATCAGGCGGCCGTCCGGATCGGATTGCGTGCGGGCCATGGCCCGGCCCAGGAGGCGCAAGCGGCCGGACGAATCGTTCTCGTAGAGATTTTTGTAGAGGCGGTAGGGCACGGCGCCGGCTTCGGTCAGGCGGGCGGCGAGGCGGAGCGTCTCGGCCGTTGTGGAAGCGAAGCGGAACCACCCGGTGTCGGTGGCCAGGGCGACGAACAGGGCCTCGGCCATCGGAGCGGTAATCTCCACGCCGAGCCGCTGGGCAGCCTCGAAGACCAATCGTCCGGTGGCCTCGGCCTCGGGGTCCTTAAAGACCTCGGCCCCCAGGTCGTCGGAGCTGGCGTGATGATCCAGCACGACCTTGACCGCCCGGGTGCGCCGGATCACCTCGCCCATCTCGCCCAACTGGGCCCAGGCCGCGGTGTCGAGGACCATAAGGACGTCGAAGTCGTTGAGCTGCTCCGGTGCGACTTGGGCGCCGAGGCGCTGGATCGTCCGCTCGGGGTCGAGAAACCGCAGGGGGCGCGGCAATTCGAAGGCGGTGACGATGGTCGCGCTCTTGCCCAGTTGCGCCAGCGCCGCGGCCATGGCCAGGACGCTTCCCACGGCGTCGCCGTCGGGCCGGACGTGCGCGGTCAGCAGAAAACGCTGGTGAGCGCGCACGATCTCGACAAACCGCGGCCAATCAATCATCGCACTCGGGCGATGCGTGCTCGATGACTCAATCGGCTGATGTTTGGGCAGGTTGTTCATATTGGCCATTTGAAGGGGATTGATTTCCTCTCGCCAGACGATATACTTCCAAGTAGCCGGTGGACGAAATTCGGCTCCATGCCGTGTGACCCCCCCATAACGGGAGGCCCTCATATCCCCGGCTATTCTCTTTTTCGCACGGCTGCGGTCAGCGGATTCCGTTGGTTGTAGTATTCGCCGTATCTGTTCTGCCGTGTGTCGTCTACGTCGTGGATCAGCCGTACGGACGTCGGGTCGCCCGCCTCATCGACGAAGTAGTATCGGACGGCAGGTTGAGGCGCGTCAGCGTCCATCGTTTTGGATCCAGTCCGTTTTCCGTGCATCTGTGCCGTCACTTGCCACAACCGCGCGTGTCGCCGCTACATCCTCACGCATCTGCGCGATGAGTTGATCCACCGACGAGAACCTCTCCACGTCCCGCAGCCGCGCAAGGAAGTCCACCTCCAGCGGCCGGTCGTAGAGGGCGCCTTGATAGCCGATCAGGTGGGCCTCGATCTTCACGCCGCCTTCGTCGAACGTGGGATTGGGGCCGAGGCTGATGGCCGCGGGCCAGATCGAGCCGTCGGCCGCGGCCCGGCCCGCGTAGATCCCTTGGGCCGGGAGCAAGGTCCGCACGCCGGTCAGATTGGCGGTGGGAAAGCCCAGCGACGCCCCGCGCCCCGCCCCGTGAACGACCGTGCCGCGGATACGGTAGGGCTCGGTGAGCATCCGGCGGGCAAGGTCCACTTCGCCCCGGGCCAAAATCGCACGGATGCGGGAGCTGGAGACCACCTCGCCCTCGAAGACGACCGGCTCGACCACCTCCAGCTCAACTGCCGCCTCGGCGCAGAACCGGCGCAACACGTCGATGGTCCCTTGCCGGTCGTGGCCGAAGAAGAAGTTAGCCCCCTCGACCAAGGCCCGGGCCTCCAGACGCGCGCAAACGATCTCGTCGAAAAACTGCCTCGCCGTGTGCGTCAGGAAGGCCGCATCGGTGGGATAGGCGATCGCCGCGTCCACGCCCCAGCGGGCCAGCAGTTGCGCCTTGCGCTCGGTCTGCGTGAGCGGTGGCGGGGCGAACTGCGGGCGGAGGATCTGCACGGGATGGGGATCGAAGGTCAGCACCACGGCGGGCCCGCCCACGCGCCGCGCCTTGGCCGCGAGCCGCTCCAGGATGCGGGCGTGGCCGAGGTGGACGCCGTCGAAATTGCCGACGGCCAAGGCGCCCCGGCGGAAGTGGTCGGGCAAGCGGTCGAGGCTGCGGAGGATCTTCACGGCGCTGCCCCTAGCCCGACCGCCGGCGGATCTCGTCGCGCAGGCGAGCCGCCTCTTCGAACCGCTCGTCGTCGACTGCCTCGCGGAGCTGGCGCTCCAGGAGAAGCAGGGTCCGGGCCGACGCCCCTTTGCCGGCCCGGTCGGCCTCGGCCATGACCTCCTCGCGCCACTGCTCCAAGTTTTTCAGCTCCATGCAGTCGTCGGCCCGGTGGCTCTGGCGGTATTCCTCCAGGAATCTCCGGATCCCATCGATCGCGGCCTCGATGGCCTGGAGGGCCTCGAAGAACTCCCCCTTCTCCGCCAGGGGCGTCGCCACGGCCCGCGCGTGCATCATCGCGACGTAGGGGCGCCACTGGTCGAACTGGAACTTGTTGCGGTCGGTGCGGGCGTGCTGGCGCACGAAGGCGAAGAGGCGCAGGTTGCGCCCGGTGTCCCGCGAGCAGCGATCGTAGTCCTTCAAGTGCCACAGGCTCAAATAGCGGTGGTAGTACTGGAGCCCCTCGCGCCACAGCCGGTAGCAGTCCTCGTCCTCCAAGGCGAACGAGGCATCCGGACGCGCCGCGTCGTGGGCCCGCTGCTGCTCCTCGTAGTGCTCCAGCCAGGATTCGCAGCCTTCCGGCCGGGCGCCGTCGGGGCGGCCGTCCAGCTCCATCTGCAGGACCCCCATGTCGACGCGCATCTGGATCTTGTCGCGGCCGTCGTGCCCAGGCACGATGCGGACGATAATCTCGTCCGGCTCGTAATTCCAGCCTTCGAGGACCTTGGCGATATCCTTGGACATTGCCGCTTCTTCCCGTGGATCTGCCGCGACACCCGGCCGCCGGGACTGTATCCCGGGCCCCTTAAGTGTACCCGGCTAGCGAAGTCTGGGGAAGCCGGCTGGATTGCCGGAAGAGATGCACCCCGGGGGGACAAGAAAGGCGTGGACCGGATTTCAAATCGGCAATCTGAGATCTGCAATTCTCAATCTGCAGTCTTCTCTCAGCCGCCTCATGCGTCGGGCTCGCGGACGACCGGCTCCATGACCTTGGTGTTCCGCTCCACGGCCAGGACGATCGTCCGCTCCTCCACCCCGTCGCCGCTGCTGGCGACCACCGGGAGGACCTGGCGGCGCTCCGGCAGGCTGAATCGCACCGAGAACGTGCCGTCCGGCTGCAAACGGACCGGCTCCCCTCGGAGGGTCACGTGGGCATCCGGGTTGGTCACGCCGTAGACCACGAGCTCGGTGTCCAGCTCGAAGCAGAAGTCGTCCCGGTTCCCGCCGGTGCGGGCCGCACCCAGGCCGAACCGCGAGGCCATGGGCGAGCCCATCGGCCGTTGGAGCCGCTGCTCGAAAAGATCCCGCAGCTCCGAGTGATTCCCGTCCCCCGAGTAGCCGCCGCTCAGGGAAAAAATCCGGTCAAAATCCTCGGCCACCTCGGCCCAGTTGCCGTCGAACGATTTCACCGCACTGACCGGCGGCGTGCTGACCACGTTGCTCCGGGCCAGCGACACGAACCGCCCGGCCAGGGCCAGGTAGCCGACCTCAACCTGGAAGTTCCGGGGCGGCGCGTCTACGTCGATGTACCAGTTGTTCACGCCGCCGTGGATCTCGATGTCGCGGACCATTTTCCGCACGCTGCTGGTGGTTCCGTCGCGGGCGACTTCCAGGAGGCGAAGGACCGGCCGGGCCCCGTGCCAGTGTTGCCCCAGCGCTGCGCGGGCCCGCTCGACGCTCTGCCGCCGCAGCTCCCAATAGGCGTGGAGCCAGTACGGATCGCGGACCATGACCACGAGCCGGTCCCGGGCCGCGGACTCGTCTTCGCAAGCGGAACCGCGCGCCAGATCCCTGGACTGGGCCAGCTTGGCCTTGATCTGGCGGAGCCGCCGCTCGGCGCGGGGAGAGCGGGCGCCGATCGCCCCGCCCGCCCGGCCGTTGCCCGAGCCACTCTTGCCGGCTTTCTTGCCGGCCGCATGCGCGCCGGAGTGTCCGTTGGAGCTTCGTTTGGAGAGGCGCGCGCCGTTGGAGTGTTTTGCGGCGGCGGGCACGGGTTTGCCGTTCGAGCCTCTCTTAGCGCCGGACGACTTGACGAGTCTCGCCAGGGCCCGGACCAACTCCTCCTTGCGCATCGAATGCCAACCGGTCACGCCTTTGCTCTTGGCCAAGGCCGCCAGCTCTTTGGCGCTCCGCGTCTTGAGTTTTGCTACGCTCATCACGGCACTTACCTCCGGGGGCCAATCGGGCCGGCAGCCGGGTACCAATTGGTGGTGGGTCGGTCAGTGGTAGCGCGTCATCCTTGACCCGGAACAAGCGCCCCTTCTCATTCGGCTCTCACGGGCCGCGCCAAGCGTTTCCCGCTGTGGGCAGGCGTACGTCCGGGACCTAAGGCAGGGCAGGAAACCCAAGGCATCCCGATTATAGTTGCCGTGTCAGTTAGACGCAAGAAGCGGGATTGAATCGGTTTTCGGGTGCGGACTGGCTCTCCTGCGATATCCGGTTGGCAGGAAACCATTTACGGCCTTCACTTGGTGTCTTCTACGCCAGGAGATTGCGGGGCGGTATACTACATTAGAGCTACTTGTCGCCACCATCTAATGGGGGGCACAGTCCTGGCCACCACGTCGGCGCCTGCCGAATTCCTTTGCACCGCTGGCACTTGCGACGTATGCGGTTTCGGAGAACGTGGCGTTGCCGGTCGGTTGACACCCCAGGGAACCACGGATAAATTGGGCCCGTTGCGTGGTTGCCAATCGCGTATCCACCGTGGCTTACCCCCCTGACGACCGCTCGCCCCTGTCCGTGGCGTTGGCTAAGGCCTCCCAGCTAACGGCCATTGCGTTGGAGATGGTCGTACCCATTGCGGCCGGATACTGGGCCGACCAGTGGCTTGGCACCTGGCTGGTCTTTTTGGTAGCGGGAGCGGTGGTCGGGCTGGTTGCGGGGATGCTCAGTCTGCTCCGCCTTGCCGAGCGGCCGGGCCAAAGCCGAAAGACCAACAAAGGCGGACACGGAACACCCCCCGACCAGGTCGCCTGAGATACCGATGAGACCCATGCCCGCCGCTTTCAGACACCGGGGCTTGCTGACCTCTCAAATCGCACTCGCCCTGACGGTCGTAGCGATGGGGGGAGTCGTGGGGGGCATCGCTTGGCTGGTTGCCGGGCTGTGGGGTCTTGCCGCCGCCGCGGTGGCGGCCGCCGGGTGCTGGCTCGGCGCCGCGGTCGCGCTGGAAGCGGCCACGCTCTTGGCCCGGCAGGGCCATGGCCTCACCGGGCTGCTGGCCGGGATGGGCCTGCGCATGGGAGTTCCCTTGGCGGTGGCGATCGTTCTCTTTCTTCGGGGTGGTCCCCTCGTCCAAGGCGGATTGATGTATTATTTCCTAGCCTTTTATCCGCTCACGTTGGCCGTCGAGACCGCTCTCTCCCTGTGGGTGCGGCCGTCGTCCAGCCGCACCCCGGTGCCCACCGGGCAGCAGGGCAACTGCTGCCCCAACGCCAAGCAACTCGGCAGCGCCGCCCAGAAAGGGCCCTTCTGAATCATGGAAGTCGACGTCGCCAAGGCCGCCCAACACGTCGCGGACACCGAGGTGTTCGACTTCCCCTTCGGGCTGAAATGGGAGATTCCCCAGGTGTTCGGGTTCCGGATCACCAAGTTCATGGTCCTGGAGTTGGTGGCGGTGCTGCTCATGGTTGCGATCTTCGTTCCGCTGGCGCGGCGGATTCGAGACGGCCGGCCGCCGCGGGGCCGCTTCTGGAACATGTTCGAGATGGTGCTGCTGTTTATCCGCGACGAGATGGCCCGCCCCGCCATCGGGCGGCGCGACGCCGACCGGTTTCTGCCGTACCTGTGGACCGCCTTCTTCTTCGTCCTGTTCTGCAACCTCCTGGGGTTATTGCCCTGGGCAGGCTCGCCGACCGGGGCCCTGGCGGTGACGGCCACGCTGGCCGCGATGACCTTCTTCGCGGTCGTCGGAGCGGGGATGCTCAGGTACGGCGCGGTGAAGTTCGTGATCGGCCTGGTCCCGCACATGGACCTCCCGCTGGCAATGGCGATCCCGCTGTACTTCATCATTCTGCCCATCGAGATCCTCAGTCTGTTTATCAAGCACTCGATCTTGGCCATCCGTCTGTTGGCCAACATGTTTGCGGGGCACCTGGTGCTGGCGGTGATCTTGGGATTCACGGTGATGTTCAGCGGCTGGGCCTGGTACGGCGTGGCGCCGGTGAGCGTGTTGGCGGCGGCCGCGCTCTGCTTCCTCGAACTCCTGGTGGCGTTCTTGCAGGCGTACATTTTTGCGTTTCTGTCGGCATTGTTTATCGGCATGGCGGTACACCAGCACTAGCGGTGAAGCCGCATTGCCGAAATCTGCACAACTCTCTAGAGGAGACGAACGAAGTGAGCAAGTTCAGCAAGATGTTGGCATTGTTGCTGTGCGTTCTGCTCTGTGCTGCCCCGGCGATCTTGGCTCAAGAAGCGAAACAGAAGCCGGGCGAGCCCAGTTCCGAAGAAATCGAGAAAGCGGCGGCCGACTCCGCGGCGAAAGCCCAGGCCGCGGTAAAAAACGCCCAGACGATCCTCGGCCGGGAAGGCTTCTCGATCTACCTGGGCAGCGCCTTTGCGGCCGGGTTGGTGATCCTCGGGGCCGCCTACGGCATCGGCCGGATCGGCTCCACCGCCGTGGACAGCATGGCCCGGCAGCCCGAGGTCGCCAACAACATCCAAATGGCCATGATTATCTCCGCCGCGCTGATCGAAGGGGCGACCTTCTTCGCCCTGATCGTCTGCCTGGCAAAGACCTGACGGCTCCGGACGGAAAAGGCATCCGCACGATGTGCTCTCGATGGACTTCCGCTCTGTTGGTCGGTTTGGCCTTGACCGGCTTGGCGGCCGCGGCGACCGCGGCCGAGAATCCGGGCGCTCACGGCCAAGGGAAGGGAATCAACCCGTTGGATTTCCAGACGGACCTGGCCCTCTGGACCGGGGCCGTCTTCCTGGTCTTCTTCGCCGTCCTCTGGAAACTCGCCTGGAGGCCGATCGCCGACGGACTCGACAAACGCGAGCGCCACGTCGCCGATCAGATCGGCCAGGCCCAGGCCAACAACGAGGAGGCCCGGCGACTGCTGGCCGATTACCAAGCCAAGCTCGCTGCCTCGGAGGCGGACGTCCGCGAGATTCTCGATCGGGGCCGCCGCAACGCCGAGCAGATCGGCCAGCAGATCCTCCAGAAGGCCAAGGCGGACACCGAGGCAGAGAAGCAGCGGGCCTTGCGGGAGATCGAGGGGGCCACGGCCGGCGCCATCAAGGAGCTGGCCGAAAAGAGCGCCACGCTGGCCGTGGAACTGGCCGGAAAGCTGGTTCAGGCGGAGCTGGACCCCAAGACCCACGTCCGGCTGATCGAGCAGGCGATGAGCGATTTCTCCAGAGTAGCCCCGGGCAGGAACTAGAATGTCCAACGACCGCACGGAACGGGACGCCCGAACGGCCGCCGAGATGGCGCCCGACGTCCGCGCCGAGCACGTCGCCGCCGTCTATGCCGAGGCCCTCTTGGGGGCCGCCCAGTCCGCCGGCCAGACGGAAGCCGTTTTGGACGAGCTCGACGACCTGGTCGCCGAAGTCCTCGACCCGTCGCCGCAGCTCGAGCGCGTGCTGGCCTCCGGCCTGATTTCGCACGAGGAGAAGGCGGGGATTCTGGACCGCGTGCTCGGCGGCCGGGCATCGCCCACGATGCTCAACTTCCTCAAGGTGGTCTCGCGCCACGGGCGCCTGGACTGCCTGCGGGCAATCCATCGCCAGGCCCGGCTGCTCCACGAGCGGTTCCAGGGCCGGGTCCTCGTGCAGGTGACGACCGCCGCGCCGGTGGACGACGCGCTGGCCGAGCGGATCGTCAAGGCGGTCCGCCCGCTCCTGGACGGCGAGCCGGTGCTCAAGCGGGCCGTCGATCCGAAGCTGATCGGCGGGATCGTGGTCCGGGTGGGCGACACCGTCTACGACGGCTCCATCGCCAGCCAACTGAAAAACGTGCGTCAACAGATGATCGACAGGAGTGCCCATGAGATTCAAAGCCGACGAGATCGCTTCCGTCATCCGGCATGAGATCGAGCAATACGAGTCGCGGATCGACGTGCGCGAGGTCGGCCGCGTGCTGGAGGTCGGCGACGGCATTGCCCGGGTCTACGGCCTGTCCGGCGTGATGTCCGGCGAGATGGTCGAGTTCCCCAGCGGCGTCCACGGCCTGGCCTTCAACCTGGAAGAGAACTCCGTGGGCGTGACGATCCTCGGCGACTACCTGACGATCAACGAGGGGGACGAGGTCCGCAGCACCGGACGCCTGCTGAGCGTTCCGGTGGGCGACGCGGTGCTGGGGCGCGTCATGGACCCGCTGGGCAATCCGCTGGACGGGCGCGGGCCGATCGTGACCACGGAGCGCCGCCCGGTGGAATCGGTGGCCCCGGGCGTGGCCCAGCGCCAGCCGGTCAAGGAGCCGCTGCAAACGGGGATCAAGGCCATCGACGCGATGACCCCCA
>CAYGZI010000099.1:0-12813 GCA_964354245.1 uncultured Planctomycetaceae bacterium | reverse complement strand
CCAACGACGGCCGCATCCTCTACACCCGCTGGGATTACATCGACCGCTTCAACGGCCACTTTTTCAGCCTCTGGTCCACCAATCCCGACGGCACCAACGCCCAGTTGGTCTACAAGAACTACACGGTCCGGCCCCAAGTGGCCTCCGAGGCGATGGCCATTCCCGGCTCGCAAAAGGTGATCTTCACCGCTTCGGCGCACCACTCGATCCTCGGCGGGTCGCTCTGCCTGTTGGACCGCACGCGAGGCACCGAAGAGGCCGCTCCCCTGGTGCGCCTGACGCCCGAGGTGCCGTTCCCGGAAACCGAGGCCTGGGGCGACCACTATTACGCCAATCCCTGGCCGCTTTCCGAAGAGTATTACCTGGTGGGCTGGGCCGATCGCAGGCTGCCGCCCCACACCCGCGTCGAGACCCAGGAGCAGAACCCCACCAACGCCATGGGTCTGTACCTCTACGACGCCTTCGGCAACCAGGAGTTGCTCTACCGCGACCTCGACATCTCTTCGGGGAATCCCATCCCCGTGCGGGCGCGGCCCAAGCCGCCGGCCTACGCGGGCGTGGCTGCCGAAGGCCGGCGCGGAGGACAGGCATTCTTGCCCGTCGAAGGAGGACAGGCATTCTTGCCTGTCGAAGGAGGACAGGCATTCTTGCCTGTCGAAGAGGGCGGCTTCTTCCTCCAGGACGTCTATCGCGGGCTGGAAGGCATCCCGCGGGGGACGATCAAGCGGCTGCGGATCGTGGCCGTGCCGCCCAAGGTGCAGCCGCACATGAACAGCCCCAATCTCGGCGTCTCCGCCGAAGACCCGGGCAAGTACGTCCTCGGCACGGTGCCGGTCGAGGCCGACGGGTCCGCGCATTTCCGGGTGCCCTCGGGCATTCCGCTCTTCTTCCAGGCGCTCGATGAGAACGGCCTGGCCGTGCAGACCATGCGGAGCCTGACCTACGTGCAGCCCCGGCAGACGCTCTCTTGCGTGGGCTGCCACGAATCGCGGGAGCTGGCCCCGCCGATCCAGAAGATTCCGCTGGCGGCAACGCGGCAGCCGTCGCGGATTGCGCTCGGGCCCGCGGGTTCGTGGCCGCTGCGGTTCGACCGGCTGGTGCAGCCGGTGCTCGACCGCCACTGCGTCGAGTGCCACGATCCGAAAGGCACGCAACCAGGAGGACAGGCATTCTTGTCTGTCGCCAGGCCGTCGAAGCTCGACCTGACCGCGGCCAAGTCTTATCAGGGCCTGCTCTCCTTCGGCGGCGAGGACCTGAAGAAGCTGGCCTTTGAGCGGGACCGGTCGATTCCCGGCAAAGGCACCGCGGCCAACAGCCAGCTCTACGCGCTGCTAGTCCAAGCCGGCGGCCACGAAGGCGTGCGCCTCGACGCCGAGAGCCTCTCGCGCTTGGTCACTTGGATGGACACCTACGCCCAGCGCCAGGGACACTTCAGCGAGGCGCAGGAGCGGGAGCTGGAGAAGATCCGCGAGACGTGGGGCGAGCTGTTCGTCGATGACGCTGCGGGCACGCCGCCGGCGCGACCGGTTTCCTCGGGGCGGTAGGCCGGAAGATTCACCGATGTCGTAGGGCAGGCTTCCAGCCTGCCGTTCAGGTGGCACAGGCAAGATGCCTGTGCTACTCTGGCTGTCCGGCCCCTCTTCCGCGCGGGAGAGGGGAGTCAAGGTTCGTCGGCCGCTAAGCCGCCTTTTTCTTCCCGGCCCGGGCCTGCTTCTTTGCGCCCGGAACCTTTGCCTTCGCCGGCTTGGTCTCGGGGGCCTTCAGGACCGGCTTGGTGGCGGGCTGGGTGAGCGGCTCGCCGTCGAGCGCTGGCTGGAACTTGTTGAGGTCCAGCCCGAAGCGGGCCAGGATCGTGGGCGTGATGTCTTGCCGCATCCCGTCGCGCTTCACCTTGGGATCGTTCGTGGCAAGCGTCACGTAGGGCGCGTAGGGGTGGCCCGTGGCCCCCTCGTTGAACCCGTGATCCGCAGTGACGTAGACGATCGTCTTGTCGTAGAGCCCCAACTCCTTGAGCTTCTCGATGATCTTGCCGGTCCACTGGTCGTCGGAGATCAGGGCGTCGTTGTACTCCTTGGAGTTCTCGCCGAACTTGTGGCCCTTGGCGTCCACTTCGGCGAAATGCACAAAGAAGAAGAACGGCTTGTCCTTGTGCTTCTCCAGAAGCTCGATGGCCCGCGTGCCGACCCGCTCGTTCTTCACCAGCCCGAAGTCCCACACGTCGCAAGCCTTGTGCATCGTGTAGTAGGGGGAGCCCTCGAAGACTTGGTACTTGACGCCGCCCTCTTCCACGATCTTGGTGACGGGCTTCTTGGCGGCGGCCGTCTTGGCCTTGGGCTTCGCGGCGACGCCCGGTTGGTCCGCTTGGGCCTTCTTGGCCCGGGCCTTGGCCTTGGGCTTTTCGGCCTTGGGCTCCTCGACGGGATTCCCCGCCTCGTCCATCTGCTTCTTATAGGGCGGCTTGATCTCGCCGCAGTGGGCCGATTTGCCGATCACCGCCACGGCGACGAACTTGTCCGGACCGAAATGCTCCTTCAACCGCTCGAAGACGCTCAAGCCCTGGGGCACGTCGCGGTATCGCCCGTTGCTGTACACTCCCGTGACTGCGGGGTTATAGCCGGTGAGGATCTGGGTCCAACCGGCCTTGGTGTCGGTGGCGCCGGTCACAATGTCGATGCTCACCAGGGCCCCTTCCTCGCTCAGCTTCTTGATGGTGGGCAGCTCGCCCCGCTCCAGGCATTCCTTCAGGTGGGCCCGCTGGGCGGCGTCCCAGCCGAAGAGGATGATGTTCTTCGGAGGGCCTTCCCGTCCGGGATCGGCGGCCATCGCGCCGGCCGCCAGCATTACTGCGAGAATCAACAAGGCCAAACAAGTCACTGTCCTCCGCATCGTCTGTTTCCTCCCAAGCCAACTTGCTGCGGCCGGGATTCCACATCCAGCGTGGTCAAGCCAGCGCCGGCCGCTTCGGCAACCAGTATGCGGCGTCAGTGCCGCGATGCAAGGGGGATTCTGCGGGGATCCTCCGAATGGGGAGCCAGGGCAGGCAAGGGTGCCGGTCGCACTCGACAGGCAGGAATGCCTGTCCTACTCGACAGGCAAGATGCCTGTGCTACTCGACAGGCAGGAATGCCGGGGCTGCCGGCGACAGGCAGGACGCGACGGAGCGTCCGGGCACGGCTTCTGCGAAGCCGTGGCACACCCGCACTCAGGCTGCGCGGCCCATCCGGCGGCGGACCCGGCCGTGCTTGACCAAGGAGCGGATTGCGCCGATCACAATGTCCTGCTCTTCCTCGCGCATCCCCGGGAACAGAGGCAGGCTGATCAGCCGCTTCCAGACGGCGGTCGCCACCGGCAGATCGCGCGGATTGCAGCCGCGCGTGCGCTCGTAGTAGGGGTGCAGGTGAAGCGGCCGCCAATGGACCGAGCAACAGATTCCCCGCTCGCGCAACAGCTCCACGCAGCGATCGCGGTCGATCGAGAGCCTCTCCAGGCGCAGCCGGATCGGGAAGAGGTGCCAGGAAAGAACCCGGTCCGCTGGGTCCGGAGGCAGCTCGATCTGGTCGAGATCCGCCAGCGCCTCGAAGTATCTGCGGGCCAGCGTCTCCCGCTCGACGCGCAGGGCCTCGGCCCGGTCGAGTTGATGAATGCCGATCGCCGCGGCGATGTCCGTCAGATTGTACTTGAAGCCGGGCTGGACAATCCGGTAGTCCCAATTGCGCCGGTTGGCCGAAAACCGGTCCCAGGCGTCGTGCGACAGCCCGTGGAGCGACATCATGCGCATGCGCTCGGCCAGATCGCCGTCGGCGGTCACGGCCATGCCGCCTTCGCCGGTGGTGATCGTCTTATTGGCGTAAAACGAGAAGCACGTGACCGCAGCCGTGTCCTCGCCGCATCGGCGCCACGGGGCGTCCGGCCTGGAGCGAAAAGCCGCCGGCAGGGCGTGCGCTGCGTCTTCGACCAGCCAGAGTCCGTGCCTGTCGGCGAAGGCCCGCACTTCGTCCACGTTCATCATCAGCCCGCCGACGTGGACGGGAATGATGCCCACGGGCTTCAGTTTCTTGCGGCCGAGCAAGGAGCGGCCGGTTTGCAGGGCCGCCAACTTTCTTTCGGCGTCGGCCAGATCCATGTTGAGGGTCACGGGGTCGCAATCGACCAGTATGGGGACGGCCTTCTGATAGCAGACGACCTCAGCGGTGGCTGCAAAGGTCATGGTGGGCACTAAGACCGCCTGGCCGGGCCGCAACCGCAAGGCGTCCAGGGCCAGGTGAAGCGCGGCCGTACACGAGTTGACGGCCACCGCGTGCTTGGCTCCGACGAACTGGGCGAACCGGTCTTCGAATCGCTTGACGCGCGGTCCGGAAGTGAGCCAGCCCGAGCGGAGGCAGGCCAGGACTTCGTCGATCTCGGCCTCGGAGATGGACGGGCGGAAGAAGGGAACGAGCGTCGGCTGGCCGGTTTTCGGCTGCAAGACCACGGTCCTACGCCGCCTTTCTCTTTGGCGATCCAATCGTCTCATCGCAACGCGGCCTCCGGTGCCTTTGTGATCCACTAACGCGCCCCGCGGCTCCGGCCAAACGGCGGGCAAGCCCGCCCGCTACGCTGGTTCTCGCCCCTCGCCCCTCGTCGCTCGCAGACAGCCGATCCCCGATCAGGCTCACCACCGTCCGGCATAGGAGCTTCACGTCGAACCAGAACGAGGCCTAGGCATCGGTCTTGCGGCATCACCCGTCAGACAGCTCATTGCGATGAATCCCGAAGCTCGTCCAACTCCGTGGCTGTGGCCCATTCTGACTGGGAGAGAATGAAGTCCCTCGCAGTGTCCCCAACTCCGACGTTCATAAACAGGTCTAAGGCGGAGAGTCGCGGTATGAAGCCGAGTTCAGGGAACCGCTGCGGGTACTCGCCATGCTGGTAGCGCTGGAACAAGACGCTGATTCCCGCGTCCCGGAACGCCGATAGGTTCATGTAGTCTAGCCCACCGATGCCGGAGAGATAGGTGTTGGCCCCCAATGCCTGGCAGATTCCTAAGAGTCGCTCCCAAT
Organism: uncultured Planctomycetaceae bacterium; assembly: GCA_964354245.1. GTDB lineage: Bacteria > Planctomycetota > Planctomycetia > Pirellulales > Thermoguttaceae > CAYGZI01. The sequence continues at coordinate 7,774 of CAYGZI010000099.1, read as the reverse complement.
TGACGCCCTCGATCTTCAACTCGCTGGCCAGGACGATGCGGCCGGCAAAACCGGCCCACTCCAAGAACAATCGATCCACCGCGAGGTTGAGTTCCCGCAGGCCAGCCCACGTCCGGTCGAGCAGATCGAACAGCCGGGGAGCCACTACGTCGTAGTAGGGGGCCTTACGATAGTTGTATTCAACCGCACGGCGGTGTTTCAAGTTCCAGCCCCTCGGTTCGTCGGCAATCCGTACTTCGGAAAGCAGGGTGTCCAAGCGGCGCGAGACCGGCACCGTCAGCCAAACGGCTCCTTGCGACGTCTTGATCTCATTGCGGTTCTGCTCGCTGTTCTTTTCGAACTGGACGTTGTCAAGCATGACGTACACGTCGCTGCGCAAGCCCTTCTCGAGGAAGGGAATCCACGGCAGGTAACTCGGTTGGTGGACAGTCACTATCACCCGACACTCCTACCGCATCTCGGCGGCTACTTGGCGATACGTGTACAAGAAGCACTCGGCCACCCTTTCGGCGTCGGCCTCGCCAATGAGTGGGTGAACGGGCAAGCCGACGATCCGAGAAAGCACATCCTCTGCAACAGGCAGATCGCCGGGCCCCGTGCCGTACAGGCTCCTGAAAACGGGCATCAAGTGCAGCGGGGGGAAGTACGACCAGTCGATGTCCATCTCCCATTCCTCCTTGCAGCGTCTCTTCATTGCTTCGCGCGGAAAGCCCTGTGGCAAGACGGTTGTGTAAAGCCAGTAGTTGTGGAAGACGTCGGGTCCGAATCGCGGATAGGCAATCGACGGTTCACTCGCCAACACCTTGTCGTAAACTGCCGCAACGACCCGGCGACGACGGACAAACTCCTCCAAGCGGCCGTATTGCAGTACTCCTAAGAGAGCGCTCAGTTCGGGAAGGCGTACGTTTCGTCCATAGGGCAATGTGAATTGCTCCCCAGGGAGGTCCACGGCCTGGCCCCGCAACTGGTAGCTGCGGCAGATGCCTGCAATCCGATCGTCGTTAGTCACGATCATTCCGCCCTCGCCGGTTGTGAGGACCTTCGTGGGGTAGTAGGAGAAGCATGCCGTGGCACCGAACGAACCCGTGGGCTGGCCCTTGAATCTGGCCCCGTGCGCGTGCGCGGCATCCTCGATCAGGGCCCAGCCGCGTTTCCGGCAGATGTCAGCAATCTCCAGGATGTCCGGTGTGATCGCGCCTCCGAAATGAACCACGATCACACCCCTGACTCTCTCGTCGGCCAGCCGTTGCAGCTCGCCAGGATCGAGGCAAAGGGTTTCGGCTCGGATGTCCGCAAAGATGGGCCGACCGCCGATGTTATGGACAGCCATCCCTGTCGCAATGAACGTCTGCACGGGCACAATCACTCCATCCCCGGGTTCAACGCCAGATGCAAGAAGCGAGACTTCCAGGGCGGACGTGCACGAATTTGTCGCGAAGGCATGGCGTGTCTGATGAGCCTTGGCCGCCTCCTCCTGAAATCTCTGGACCCATTTGCCCATGGAGAGGCGTCCTCTGAGGATCTGCTCTGCCTCACGCAAGAACACCTCAATATCTTCCGGCAGGAAAAGCGACCTTGCCATTGAGACCGGGCCGGACGGTTTCGTCGGGCGCACGTCCCTCATCGCATTCCTCTGGGCCTACGAGTTCTCGATCGTTACACGGAGCCTTGCGGCAGTTCTTGCACGTACTGAGCGATGCGCGCTCTGAGCGGCAGGGGAGCATAGCCAAGATCGGCTCGCGCGCGGGAAATATCGAACGCGAAATCGAAGGGACCGGGCCGATCGTTCGTCTCCACCTCACCCTGGCCAACAGCCGCGACCGTCATCCGGGCGATCTCCAGAAGCGTCCGTGCTTCGCCTCCGCCGATGTGATAGAGCCCCCAGCCGAGTCCCGTCGCCGCTTCGGCCGCCAGGACGTTCGCAGATACGACGTCGTCAACGTACACGTAGTCACGTACCGTACGCCCGCCCGCAAAGACGGAAATCGGCTCGCGTGCCAATGCTCTGGAGGCATACAAGTGGATCGCTCCATATTTGTAGCCGACGCCGAAGATCCCGACGTAGCGCAACACGACGCACGGAACCCGCCCGGCGCGTGCCATCCGCTCGGCAAGGCACTCCGCGGCGAGCTTGGTGAGCCCATAGGCTTCCGTCGCACTGGGAATCTCGTCTTCGGAAACGGGGATCACCCGCGGAGGCCTTCCGAAGACCGACATCGTGGAACTCAGGATCAATGGGACCCCGGAATCGGCCAGCACATCAAGCAGATTCTCCGTAGTGCGGAGGTTTCCGTCGATGTGGGGCGTCAGAAGGTCAGAGTCGGACGCGGGTAGCTTCGCCGCAAGATGGAAGACGGCCTTAGCAGAACGAAACGTCGCGGCGTGTCTCCAAAGCGATCCACGGTCTGTCAGATCGATCGACAGAGGTTCATAGTCGGCCTGCGGCCGGGGAGCTTTGTCACCCTTATCGACCCCGACCACCGCGTAACCGTGTGCGATCAGCCATGACCGGAGCCGGCCACCCACGAAGCCGCCATCCCCAGTGACAACGCAATGAGCCTTCATGGGAAGGTCGTCAGACAACCTCGGCGGACCTGGTCGACTTCCTGCGTCGCCACAGAACGAACCAACTCTTGATCACAATGCAGAAGATGGTCAACAGGGTGACCTTGAGGTCTAGCCAGATCGACATCCGATCCACGTACTCCAGGTCCTCCCTAACGCGCGCCGGCAGAATCGTGTGTAGGTAGTACTCATGCGCATCGACGTTGTCGGGGACATCATGAGTGAAATCTGGGAAGACCCTCACTTGAAGCAGGCCAGTCATCCCCGGCCGAACGGACAGCACACGCAACTGTTCCAGTGCGTAGCATTTCCGCACCACGGCGGCGTCCTCCGGGCGAGGCCCAACGATTGACATCTCGCCCCGCAGTACATTGAACAACTGCGGCAGCTCATCCAACTTCGCGAATCGCAAAACCCTACCAACTGCCGTGACACGCGGGTCGCCCCGAGCAGTAAAGGCGGTACCGTCAGCGCCGACAGTCATCGAACGGAACTTCAGTTGCTTGAAGTCACGGCCCTTCAACCCCGTCCGGACACCGCGATAGAGTACCGGCCCTGGTGAGGTCAGTTTCACCACCAAGGCAATCAAGAGCGTCAGTGGCAACGTGAGGATTATTGCCGTTAAAGCCACGACGATGTCCAAGACGCGTTTGCCCCTGTAACTCCGCTCTGGCCAGGGGAAGGATTCGCTTCCCGTACAAGCCGCTCCTGAAGTGCTCAACGGCGTATCCTCCGCAATGTCACGAATGGTTCTGCCGCAACCTCGTGGACGATACTTCCCCAATAGTGAGCCCGGTGCCTCAGCGACTCCGCTGATCTTGGATGAGGAAATGCCTCTGCCTCCAGCTCGTAGCAGGCCATAGCAGCCAGCTTAGTGTCCAGGGTGTCTGTAATGACCTCGAACGTATCTGGGTTGAAGCACTGCTGATTCCACAGACCCGTTGACGACGGTGTCTCAAAGCCAAACACCTCACAAATCGCCCGACGGCTGGGACGAGTGGCAACCATTACGGAATCATGGGTCAGTCGATGGTCACGGTTAATGTCGCCGGCAAAATGAGTGTATACGACGGACGGGCGAAGCTCATCGAGAACCTGTTCGAGCCTCCGGTTTAAGTCGATCTCTGAGAAGGTATCCAGACGTTGATCCGGAAGCATCAGGCATCGCAATGAGGTAAACCCCAGTATTTGGGCAGCCTTCTTGGCTTGATCCTGCTGCCCCACGGCCCTGCCCTTCGATGCGTAGCGCACTGACTCACCCTCACAGATCAGGACAGCGTGGACCTCGTCGCCCTGTCGAAGGCGCTTCGCAAAGGTGCCGCCCCCCCCCAGGATCTCGTCGTCTGGATGCGCCGCGACCACCAAGACCCGCTCCGGACTCCTCAGCACACCTGCAGCTTCTGCCATCGAAGAAACTCAATTGGAACTAGGAAATGGACCGCTCATGTACGATGTCGTGGACTTGCTTCCTGTCCTCCGCTTGCCCCCCAAACGGCCGCCGCGTTTCAGGACCTACTTTGCGGATCGCGCCCAGGTAGTGCGTACACAACAGCGGCACCTTCTCCCGCAGGCGACAGAGCGGCCAAGCCCATCGGGCCAACCGCCGCGCAATCGGAGGCGCGAGCGTGATCCGCGGGTCGTCGCCCACGGTGATCGTCCCGCCGCGCATCGGCGCGTCCTGCACCATGGTGCGGAACTTGTAGATCCTAAACGGCCGGAACCTCCGGCCGATCCGCTCCTGGCAAAACAGCACGGGGCCGCGGGAAGTCAGCTTGATCGCGGCCGCCACGATGAGAAGGAGCGGCAAGAGCAGCAGGAGCCCAACCGTTGCCGCCGCGATGTCCATCGCGCGCTTCACGGCAGGGCACCGCCGGCCGATACTCATCGCAACACCTTCGTGTACTTGTTCATCGGGCGTTCGGGCAGGCAGTCCGGGGCAGGCTCGCAGGAGAACCCAAGACGCTCGTAAAAGCGGTTCACGCGCTGGTTGTTCTCCGCGTCGGTCACGAGTAAGATCGACCTGGCTCCCATTTCCGTTGCCCACGCAATGAAATGCTCCATGAGTGCGCTGCCGATGCCTCGGCCTTCCAGTTGCGGGTGGACCGCCAACGAGGAGAGTCCCGCCACCTGCTTTTGATCGTCCGCTGCCCGCGCCGCTCCGACGACGCCCCGGTGGATGTGAAGCAGCCGCCGGAACAATCGCGGGTTGCGGATCAGGGGACGGATGAGGGTCATCGCCAGGGCCCAGCGTTTCTTCCGCATTCTGCAGTAGAAAGCCGGGGGATCCATGAAACCGCTCGCGAAGCCGGCGACTTGCCCGCCGTTGGTCTTCGCGGCCAGCAGCACGCCGCAATGGTGTTCCAGGACAATTCGGTAGTAGCGATCGAGAAACGCTTCGCCCAACTGGGTGAGGAATTGCCCGGGGAATGCGGCGCCGTGGAGTTTCACAATCCACGGCAGCTCTTCCAACCCTGCGCCCGCGATCCGGGCCTCTTCGCGGGAAAGACCGTCGTTGATGTCCGGCATCGGAACGGTAAAGCGATGTAAGTCGTCAAGCATGGTTTCGCGGCCCTCGGGTCAAGGTCGTCATGGCGGTGGAAGCGCGGCGGTGCAGAATCACGAAGTCCAAGAGCCCCCGGGCGAAGCCCAGGCCATAGCCGACGTGGAACGTCAGGAAGACCAGGGGGAGGATGGGGAACAGGTCCCAGCCCGCTCGGCGCGCCGCAACCGCCGAGAAAAGGAGGCTCAGGAACAGGTAGAAGCCCACGGCCGCACCGTAGGCCGCCCAGAGCGACCAGTGCATAAGGCCCGGCAACCAGCCCAAGGCCAGCCCGAGCACAAAACAGACCGGCACAAGATGGCGTGCGGACGCGGGCCGGCGGTGTTTCTGGATCACACGGACTTTCCAGTAGCCGTACTGCTCGTACTGCCGGAAGAGTGCGGCCAGCGACGACCTCGGCCGGTACCAGCTCCGGATGCGCGGCGACTGCCAGAGCCGGCCCCCGTTTCGGATGATCCGGAAGTTCAGTTCATCATCCTGGTTGCGCACGAGTTCCTCGTCGAACAGACCGACCTTGAGGAGCGTCTCCCTGCGCCAACAGCCGAGATAGACGGTGTCGAGTTCTCCTTCACAATCGGCGTCGTGTCCCCGCGCCCCTCCACTGCCGAAGGGGGTGTGGAATGCAGCGGCGATCGCTCGCTGCGTCCGGTCCACGCCGCGTGCCCGCCAAGGGCCGCCCACGTTTTCCGCGCCCGTCTCCCGCAGCACCGCAACGCACTGCCGCACGTAATCCGGCGCGTACTCGGTGTGGGCGTCCATGCGGATGATAATCTCTCCGCGGGCAGTGCGAATGGCTTCATTCAGTCCGGTGGACACGATGCGGCCGGGATTGTCAATAAGCCGCACCCGCGGATCGGTGTGCGCCACCTTAAGCACAGTCTCCCGAGTGCCGTCTTCGCTCATCCCGTCGGCAACAAGGACCTCGAAAGCCCGTCCGTCGGGGAACGGTTCCTGCGCGAGCACGTCGCGCAGGCACTTCTCGATGTGCGCCGCCTCGTTCCGGCAGGGAACAACAATTGACAGCAAAGGCCGTGCGAAATCACGCATACAGGCACGGGACGTACCCCGGAACTACCGCACTACTTGGCAGGAATGCGGTCTCGCCCGCAATCGGCGGGATCTGGGACATGGCCGATTTGGCTCTCGCCCGCACCAGCGGCCAGCCTGCGGCGTTCCTCCGGCGTCAGCTTACAGACGACCGCGCGGAACTTGCCCGACGGACTGCGCTCAATGCGCGGTACTCGTTCCACGTGCACCGCGGCGTCACCCACGTGAAGACGCATGTTACTCTTGAGAAGGTCCTCGTCGCGGTCCTCGAACCCCTCAGCCGCAACAACGCGAATCCTGAATCGAGCAGACCCATCCTGGACCACCTGAGCTTCGCGGATGCTCCCTACTCCCTTGAAAACCGTGTCGAAGCGAAGCAGCCGGCGTCCATCGGGGAGTGTACACATGTCTTCAACGCGTCCCTCGATGGCTTCTAGGATCGGCGCGTGGCGGCCGCACGGGCATTGTTGCTCGACGGCCCATCGCGCGGCGTCGCCGATGCGGTAGCGGATCAGCGGCTGCAGCGCATTCTGCAGCCCCGTGCAGATCACCTCGCCCAGGACCCCTGGCGCGCACGCCCGTCCGTTGGCATCGAGTATCTCAACAATACCTGTCTCCGGACTCACATGGTAGCGGCCGTGCTCACACTGGCCTGCGAACACACACCCTTCTACAGCGCCGTATCGGTCGTAGAGCCGGCAGCCGAATGCCGCCTCAATGTCCCTCCGCGCCTGCGGCCACACGGTCTCAGAGGTCGTCACGACACAGCGGGCCTTGGCTGGCAGATCGTTACGTTCGATCGCGTAGCGCGCAATCGTGTGGAGCGCGCTAGGGTAGCCCATCACGACCGCGGGGCGGTAGACACGCAGGAACGACACGTAGTCCGGGAGGAAATCCGGAGAGAGATGGTAAATCGACGCGTACGCCATCCTCTCCACAGGGCTATGACGCCAGAACGGCGGCCGCGTCTGATCGAACCGGCACACTTTGCGGACTCCGAACATCACCCGCCGATCACGGTAGGTAACCCCTCCCACGTTGAGATTCCGCGCCTCAGAAACCGCCATGATCAGGGCATGGAAGTCGCGGCTGTAGAAGATCTCCGTGGGCGTGCCAGTGGTTCCACTCGACTTCAACACCTTGGTGCCAAGAGGGAGTGGATCGACGGTCAGCAGGTCCCTGGCCCTCTGCCGCAAGGCCTCCTTGCTCAGAAGTGGAATGCATCGCAGCGCCTCCCACGGATCGCCGTCCGGTGAGACGCCGGACCGTTCAAAGATCTCCCGGTAGTACAACGATCTCAGGGCCGCCTTGAGGATCGCGCTCAGTCTCGCGGTCTGGTACGCATGGAACTGCTCCGCGGTCCAGTAATCCCGCTCGCGGAACTCTTGAGCATACTGTCGGAATCGTCCGCCAAACCGCCGACGAAACCATCCCACTCCCCACATCGCCACGGCCACTTGTTGCAGCCAGACCGGGCTTCTCATGTAGAGGTTGTCGACCCAAACGGACATGCTGCCCATCCTCCTTCCTCTGGGTCTACGCTAACCCGAGGTAAGCGTTCACGGCCCTTGGGGCAACAAGGAGGGGAATGACTGGTGGGTG
>CAYGZI010000098.1:0-12823 GCA_964354245.1 uncultured Planctomycetaceae bacterium | reverse complement strand
GCTGTGGGTGTATGACGCCCGCGAGTTCCCGCTGCAAACGGGCGGCAACGTGTATTACCGCGGCGCGCGGCCCTACTCCAAGGAGGCAAAACATGTCGTGCAGGCAGGGGTCGATCCCAAAGTAAGGGTCGTGGAAGAAGGTCGCAGCGTGTATCTCCACCTGACCTTGGGGCTGGCCGTGCAGAAGGCGAACACTACGCTCGTGACCACCGGACTGCTGGGCAAGGCCAAGATTCCGGGACTTGCATTTGAAAATCCCGACGGCTCGCCGTTGAAGATTGACGCCGATTATTTCGGCAAGAGAAGGAGCGAAGCGGGCCCAACGGCCGGGCCATTCGAGAATCCCGGAGCCGGCCCACTCACCTTGAAAGTGCGGTAGCGCCTGACTGAATGCGATTCAGCATGAAATCCAGCCTCCTCGTTCTTGCCGCCTTGCTGCCGGGGCGGCCTACGGCTGCGCCGCTTCGGCTTCGTGCATCACCTCGGCCACTTCCTGGCGGCTCCCGAGGTAGTAGCAGACGCCAACCGCCGCGATCAGCACCGTCGCGATCCGGTAGCCCAGCGCGACGACGAACCCCTGGCCCGCGAGGATGTGCTCTTGGCCGGACGGCGCATTGGGCAAGGGAATGCCGGCGTAAAGCAGATTGAGCACGAGCTCAAACGGTCCCATGAGGATCGGCAAGACCCCCGTCGCCATACTGAGAGGAACGACCACGAAGTGTATCCCGAGCGGTTGAACGCGGTCGAACAGGCCCCGGGCAATCAGGTAGATCCCCAAGGCAAAGAGGCTGTGGACCGCGACGGTGACTGCGGCCGAGAGGGCCAGCGTGGGGAGTCTCAGCCGGTACATGCGCACCGCTTCGATCAGGCGCTTCAGCGCGGGCCCGACGTAGGGGAGCCGGCCGCACAGCTCGGTCAATCGTCCGCCGGTAATGCCGGGCAAGAGCAGGACGGCCACCAGGGCGGTCCCGGCCGCGGTCAACCCCAGGGCCACTTGGCAGGTAATCTGAACGCTGCGAACGTCGCTTTGCCACAGGCCGGTCAGGAAGATGGCGGCGGACGCGACGAGAAAAAGGACGTACAGTCCGATCAAGCGGTCCATAACGACGGTTGCGACGGCCGCGGCGCGACGGCCCGCTTGGCGCCGGGCCAGCATCACGGCCTTGAGCACGTCGCCGCCGACAATCCCCATCGGGGCGAGATTGAACAGGTAGCTCAGGAAGCCCAATCGCAACGCCTCTTGGAGTCGAAAGGGCAGATCGAGGGCCCGCACCAGCCAATACCAGCGCACCAGCGTGATCGCCACGGCGACGAAGCAGACCCCGCACGCCGCGGCCAAGAGGCCCCAGTGCTTGGGCTGTTGCTTGAGCTGCTCGAAAACGTCGTTTTTCTGGGCCTGGTCCACCAGAAAGGCGAGAATGCCCAGCGAGATGCCGATTTTGACGAGCTTGAAGGTCAGTTTTCTCAAGGAACTCGACCTGGTGCGGACCGCTGGACCGTCTCCCCTGCAAGTGTAGCACAGGTCGTGCCCGGCACCTAGACCGGATTGCCCATCGGGGTGTGCCAATGGTGGGATCGCGGGCGGCCGAGATCGCGGGTCGCCCGTTGACCCGCCCCCCTGCTGCTAACCACAATGGAAGGGACCGGGCATTGAGGAGGAAGCAGACAGCAATGGAAACCGTCGCTCAGGAACACCGGGGCAAGTTGGCCGTTTTCTTGGCCGCCGCGCTGATTGTCCTGGGCGGGGACGCGTTGGCGGGGGCACCCATCCGTATGCGCCCGCCCGGCCAGACCTCTCATCCCGAACTGCGTGCGACGCGTCCCTGGTTGCGGGACAAGCCGAGTCAGCCGGGGCAGGCCAATCCTTCAGTGACTTACCGCTATACCGCCCAATGGGCCGACGGGACGCGCGAGTCCGCCGACACGCTCGGTCCCTGGCACCAGCCCAAGGCCGCGCCCAAGCTGGGCAACCGCGAGCTGTTCGAGCCGCAGCGCCCCTTGCGATGGCTGGTGGACAACTCTCTTGCCCCGGCGCCCGCGCCGGATGCGATGGTCGAGTTTTACGGGGGCGATTGTCTGCCGGGGCGGGTGATCGGCTTCCGCGACGGGACGGAGGAGGCGGACGAGCGGTTGCCGCCGCACCTGCTCGTGGCCGCGTCGGTCCGCACCGCCTGGCCGGAGCGGCTTTCGCACCCGGAGGTCCGCGTGACGCTCCCCTGGGTGCGGCGGATCGTCTGGCAGCGGGCGGCCGACCGGCATCAACCCCGCACGCTGTTTTTCGCCGACGGCCGTCAACTGGAGTTCCGCTCGATCCGCTTCACGGCCACGGGCCTGCAAGTCCTGCGTCAGGACGGCGTCCAGGAATTCACCTTTGGCGATCTGGCCGAGGTCCACCTGCCGGCCCTCGACCCGTGGGAGGCGTATATCCAGCAGTTGGCCGCCTTGGGGCCCGAAAGCGACAGCCGTCTGGTCCGACTGGAAACGTCAACCGGCCTGCGCTCCACCAGCACCACCGAGCGGCTCCAGGCCCGCAGTCAAGGCTCCAGCGAACAGCCGGGCCGCTGGTATCACATGGTGCAGCCGGCGTGGAGCCTGGAGCCGCTCTGGCTGAAGTTCGACACGATCCGCGTGCGCGAGTATTTTCTCCCCAACGAGGTGCCGCTCTCGCGGATCGAGCCGGCGGCCTCGCGCGGGCAATCCGATCTCGGCGGCACTTGGCGCTGGCAGCTCGACCGCAACGTCGAGGCCGGTTTGCTGGAGACGGGCGGGGTCGTCTTCCCGTGGGGATTCGGAGTCCACGCCGCAAGCGAGCTGGAGTTTCCGCTTTGCCCGCTGGTCCGGGCCTTCCGGACGCGGTTCGGCCTGGACGAGCTTGCGGGCAAGGGGGGCTGCGTGCGGGCGAAGGTCGTGGTGCAATCGAGCTCGCCGAGAACGCTCTACACGAGCGAGCTGCTGATCGGCTCGGGCAAAGTGCTGGACACGGGGCGCCTGCCGCTGGAAGTCTCCTCGCCGTCGGGGCGGTTGATCCTGCAGGTCGATCCCGCCCATGCGGACCGTCCGCCCGGGGCCGATCCGTTGGACATCCGCGACGTGGTGGACTGGCTGGAGCCGATTTTGGAGCTGGACCCGGAGAAGCTCGACGCCGAGGTGCTGCGGCGCGGTCCGCAGATGATCGCCGCGTGGCAGAGCTGGAAGGTCGTTTCCGGCGACTCGGAGGCCGTGCGGCTGGTGAGCTACTGGGACCGGGCGGATCGCGAGGACGCGGCCTATCGGCTGATGGCCGTCGTGGAGCAACAGCCGCTGCGGCTGACGGGCAAGGTCTTTGTGCGGCCTTATCGGGACCGGTTGCTTCTGGCCGTCAGTCGGCCGCCGAGAGGCCGGCCCAGCCGGCTGGAGGTCCGCGTGGACGGGGAGCCGCTGGACCGGTTTGAGATCCCGGCGCGATCCGGCGGCCACGCCCGGCCGGTGGTCGTTTCGCTGGCGAAGTACCACGGCCGACAGGTGACGGTGGAGCTGATTCACGAGGCCCAGACCGAGCGGTCGGCGGTGGATTGGGAGGCGATCAGCCTGGTGGGCCGCACGGCCGTGCCGCCGTAGGCGGGTTGACCGCGCGGGCAGCCGCGAGGATGCCCGCGTCAGTGCCGAACCCGATGTTCGGTGCTACTTCGTAAACGGGATGCCCAGATCTTTGCAGATCTTCCGCGCAAGCTGATCCACGATCTCTGAATGCCGGGGTACGGAAGAGCGTGTATTCGGGACGGGATTGGACCACCAGGAATGGTTGCTGCCTTCCCGGACGAACACGCAGCCGTGCTTGCGGAGATGCTTCAGGAGGGCGGAGCGCTTCATACGACCAGTTCGACTTCCGTGTAGTCAGGCGCAGCCGCCTTAATGGCCTCATCGCGGTTGAGCTGGAGAGCTTCCCGAAGCGCGTCCCGCAGGCTTTCAAGGAGTTCCTTCTCCGTGCGCTCTTGGCAGTTGACCCCCGGCACCTCTTCGACCCATCCAATCCACCAGTCGCCGTGTTTCTTCGTAATTGCCGTGTAGCTGTTGGCCATGTCTGTTACCTCCGTCACCGATGATACCATCGCCCGCCGCTCGCGTCTATGCACCGAACGGCCAAGCTCAGCAGCGGCCGCCGCGTCCTGAACAAGGACTCCCGATAAACCGACATCGCGGTGGCCGTCTGCTGCAGCGACTGGTTCGGCTCGGCCGCCGCTTGGACTACTTCTTGTGGGCCTCTTTGATTCGAGACTGAACCTGTTTTCGAGACCGAAGCAGTTCTTCCGATGCCGCCTGCTTCGCGACGTCACCGGCACGTGCAAATGTCTTTTCGGCATTTGCCTCTCTTGCCAAGGCCTTTTGCAGGAGGTCTTTGACTCTGGCCCTAGATTCTTCGAGTTCCTTCGTCTTCGCGGCCTCCAAAGCGGCAGTTGCCTTCACGATAAAGGACGCTCTTGCTGGAGTGACTTGGTCATTCATCAGAAGCTCGAATTCATTCATTGCCGTCTGATGATCTTTGGTCAGGCTGGCAGCTCTGGCCACGTTGTACTTGACCAACCTAGTGGCAAGTTGAGGGGTCATCGCCTTGTTGGCCAAAAGTTCGGCGTTGGCAATTGCCTTTGCCAGCTCTGGACTCATCACATCGGGGGTGTCGGATGCGTTGCTCAGCTTGAGCCTCAGAAACTCGACATCGAGCAGAGCCTTGATCCTTTCCTGGGACAGTCCCTTGAGTTCGTGGGTTTCCACTTCAAGTTTGAGACGGACGAGTTCCTCTGAAAGACGTTTGAGAGAAACCAACTCCAAGGCCATCTGCTTCTCCACGGGCATCTTCGAGTTGGCAAGGGCTATGCACCGTGCCATTCGCTGTTCGATCGTGCCATCCTGTGCGAAGACGGCCAGTTCGATGACCTCTTCCTGCTGTTTCAGTTTCAGATTCAAGGCATTGAGGGCCCACTGCGCTGTGAGGGTGTCTGCGATCTTGTCACTGGCATCCTTGGAGGGAACCAGCAACAGGACACTGATGAGGGCCGCGAGGGTTTTCGTCGCCATTGATCGTACCTCCGCCAGGGTGTAACTGTGAGCCGAACAGGTATTCGACCGCCGAAGTGCGGTAGGACTTTACCGCATTTTCGCGGCCGAGCACGGCGTTGTCAATCGTGATACACCATACTGTGAGACGGGCTGCGACGGATCGCTCGTGAGCGAGCCATGCTACACCGCACAGGGGGCCGTGCTGTGCCGCAATCCGGCGGGGCATTCCGGGGGCATTCGGGCATTCCGGGAACGCCATACGTAATTCGCGGCAATTGAGTGTGGTGTCCCCGGAACTCCCGAACCAGCATCGCGGCCGCCGTCTGCTGCAGCGTTTGGTTCGGCGGCGCATTACCCCCAGAACTTCCACCACGCCCGCTTGACCCGCTTGGAAGCCTGCGAAAGCTTCTCTGTTTTCCTTTCAAAGGAAGGCGGGGTGTCCGGATCAGGCGTGACGTTTTCCAGATCGTCCATCGAAACCCGGAAACCGCATTCCGTCAGGAAAAGGTGAAACAAGCGCGTTCCTGTCCCGTTGTATCCGCAACAAAGCCCCTGTTTGCCGCCAACGGTTTCGACCGTACCATCCTCAAAGATGAGTTCAATCTTCCACTGGTTCAAGCAGTGAACCTTTTCGAGCGCGCCATGCTTCCCAGTCAGGATAGCCGCGAATTGTTTCACGTCGCTTTCAGCCGACATCGAAGATCTCCTTTGCTTTGTGCGAGAATCGAGAGACTGCCGCCTAACGACCAAGTTCAGCAGCCGGGGCCGCCTGGCGGACTTCAAACTCTGGAATAGCGCGAAGGCGGCCCCGGTCTGCTGCAACGGCTGGTTAGGGCTGACCGCCCCTGCTCATGTTAGCCAGCCTTTTCCTACGAACTTGAGCTGGCCAGTTTCCTCATCGAAATGCTCGATTATCACAGCACCTGATCGTCCATCTGCAAGTTCCAACCGATTCGCACCGAAAGTGAATAGCACCATCCCGTCAGTCTCCGATACAGTGCAGGTGCCGCGCCATGCTCTAAATGGAGAGCCGGTGAACAGATTGAGCAAGGAGCGTAGAAATCCTGGTTTGGGAGGCTCCGGTCCGAGGTATTCAACGGAAACCTCGACGTTCTCAACTTCAACCTTGTTGTTGTTCATGAACCGTCCGCGTACTTCTTCCATGTCACAACGCTCCTTGGCAATGTCCTGTTTTCTAACGCGAAGGTGCGCCGAACGACCATGTTCAGCCGCCGCGGCCGCCTGCAAGGACGTTGAAGCTCGCAAAACCAGGATGGCGGCCCCGGTCAGCTTCAGCCGTTGGTTCGGCGGCGCACAGGCGCCTGTTAGTCTTCCTTGTAGATGCCCTGAATGTCCCGGCAATAGTTACCGTCGGGCGTTTCTACAACGAGGTAGAGCAACTGCTGGGTCACGGGGTTTTGTTTGAGGAAGGCCAAGGCAGATTCCTTGTCGGTGCCTTTGTGGATTCGGTAAATGGCCGTTCCTCCCATACCGTGCTTGGGCTCCTCCCTGAGAAAGACGATGTTCTCGGGCTGGGCCGCTTTTCGCGGTGGGGCGGCCGCGCGGGGCTTTTCGGGCTCCTGATCGTTCTTTCGAGTCCCGCCGTGTTTGGTGAAGCTGGCCCTGGCCTGTTCCCATAGGTCGTGCGTCAGGTCTGCCCCGCCGAGGACGGCCTCGTGCATGCCCTCGATTTCGTAGTAGCCGAAGATCAACGGCTCGGTGCAGATCAACTTGTTTGAGTCCCGCGCCAGGTGGATGCAGGGCAAATCGAGTAGGGCCTTCCGCGCATCCTCCGTTTTGCTAAAGGTGAACATGACGAAGGGATCCTTCCGCGTGGAATTAAGTCGCTCGCCCATCCAGTAAGCCATGGCCAGACCTTTGGTGTCGTGGCGAGTCCCGAGATTGTCTTTCTCTGAAAAAGAGGGGGCCGCGGGCTTGGGTGGGGCGGGTGGAGGGGGTGGGGCGGGTGGAGCGCTGCCCGCATCGGGGATTTGCACCACTTGGTTGCAAGAGGGACATTTCACCGACTTCCCGGCGGCATTGGACCGCACGCCTATTCTCTTTGAGCAGCGCGGGCACGCGAAGATCAGTTTGTCAATCGGCGTCTGGGCAGGCGGTTGCTTCGGCGCCGGAGCAGATTGCTTCGTCGGCACGGGGGCAGAGCCCTGGTTGGTGACAGGTGGGGGCTCCGGGGGAATCCCGGCACGGGCTTGCAAGGAGCTAATCGCGCGCTGAAAACACCCTTGGCGGTAATCGCTTTTTTCGTGCTGCAGCCGCACCTGCAACGCAGGGATTGCGGAGACGGCCCCAATTTGTACCAGGGCCTCCGCGGCATGGGTACACTCGTCGTTGTTCTCGTTGAGGGACTGGACCAGCCGGGAAACCGCCGCTTTGGCTCGGCACCGTCCCAGCGTGGCAATCACCGCTTGTCGAATGCCAAATTCGGGATCATCCAGCAAGGGAAGCAGGGCCTTGACGACTTTATCACCGCCGATTCGCCCCAGAGCGCCGATGGCCTTTTCACGGTATACTTCGTGACCGCGCCGTGACAAGAGAAGGATCATGTCAACCGCCTCCGGCGAATCCGGGAAATCAGCAAGGGCAGGAATTGCCTCGGTGACAATGTCGTAGTCATCATAGCGTTCCAATGCTCTAATGAGCCCTTTTACGTCGCCTCGGACGGCCAGCTTCTTAATGTTCGGTTTCCCAAAGAACCAACTGAAGGAGGACAGCCAGCCAAAAAACCCTCCCGACGAGGCGGTCTTCTGACCTGAACCGCCACCCAAGTCCGACAAGATGGCCTTCGTTTGGGCCAGACTGTCCGCTATCTGTTTATCGGCAGCAGGATCCTGCCCGCGCAGCTCTGCATGTTTACCTTCCATCATGGGTAGCAGCTTCTCAAGGCTGCGCCTTGCTTCTTCCAGTGGATCGCTCATTGGTATTCCACCTCTACGATGTAGTTCACTGTCTTGGGTGACTGGCCGAACGACAAAGCTAAGCTGCCGGGGCCGCCTGCAGGACCTTCATGCCGCGCGAAACCGGTATGGCGGCCCCGGTCAGCTTCAGCGTCTTGTTAGGCCTCGCCGTCGTCCTTGTCTAATCAACGTACACGGAGGCTCTGGATGCTCTGACGAAGCATTGGTTCAAAGTCAGCGAAATCATCCCTCAAGCCGCTTCCATCAAAAATGAAAATACAGCTCGGCCGCACTACATACGCAAGTACCGCGCGAAAAGGCCGACTTGCCTTGAAAAAGTCAAAGGTGATTACCATTGCCTGTTGTCCACTCGTCAGTTGGAACGACTGTTCACTTTGGCAATCGTACTCTGCAAAGTACGATGGCAAGAGCCGTTTGAACCCTTGAAATACTTCGGCTGGAGTTTGGCCTGCTGTCTTTCCTCGTGGCATCATCATCAAGGTCAGTGCCGGGCTGAAGACCTCGTTCGATTTTCCACCATCCGACGCGATGAACGATTGGGCATCGGTGGGGTGATAGATAATTGAGGGAATACCAGGTACATTCTCCCATCCCTGCGGATACTGGAATTCAAATCCAAATTGCGGGTTGGCGCATGTACTCCAAGACGCAGTTATTGGTCTTGACTTCTTTCCAAATAACCAGTCGAACATTCCCATGGTTACTCCATTCTTCTGCGATGCTGCTGGGGCCAGTTGCGCAGTTGATTATGCACTCGGAGACACGTGCTTGTAGTCCCCACCGCCGCACTCGGGACACTTGCCGCGAACGCATTTGATGCAGTAGGTCTTGTCGCATGCTGGACAGTAGATTGCGGTGTCAATGATGTGGGGCGGTATTGGAATAGGCCCGGACTTGTATGAAGCTGGCCATTCGAAGACTCCACCACACTTCGCACACCCACTACGGCTCTTGCTGCTTCCAAAGAGCTTGCTCCAGATGCTCATGTCGTAACCTTTCTGGCCGCAAGGGGCCACGTAATGATGCCTAACAACAATTAGACTGATCCGCCTAAGATGCGGAGTTCTGGTTTTCTGTCCCCACAAGACGCCGTTGGATGGCCTGCTGGAGAGCTGCTAAGCTCTCTATTTGGCGTTGGTTGCGCTCTCTCCTGCGGTTTATCAAGGCGTTTTATGCGGATCGGCATAACAACCTCTGCGGTTGCCTCAAAGTCCATCGACTGGGCTGCGAACACCGGCCGGTCCACGATTGAGGACGTGGGTATAGATCATGGTCGTCGTGACATCGCTATGCCCCAAGAGTTCCTGGACCGTTCGGATATCGTAGCCGCCTTCCAGCAAGTGAGTGGCGAAGGAATGGCGGAAGGTATGGGACGTGGCCCGCTTGGTCGCAGCAAAAGGGGATAAGTCCAATTATGGATGGCGCTAATTGGACTTATCCCCTTTTCTTCCCCCCCCTTTTCTTCCCCCAACGAGGCCATGAGCCACTTGTCGCCCCTCAAGTTGGCGAGCACGGCTTTCACTTCCCCGCGCGTCCTGACGACGGGCAGGCGCGTGGGCTTGCGGGCGCGGATGACTTCTCCCAGATCACCCACCTCGCGCCCGATGACATGGCGATAGAGGAACAACAGCGCCGAAAGCGCCTGGTTCTGCGTCGAGGCACTGACCTTCTTCTTAACGGCGAGATCGGTCAGGAAGGCATTGATCTCCGGCTCGGCCATTTCCGCCGGGTGGCGGACATGGTGAAAGAAGATGAAGCGCTTCACCCAATGACAATAGGTTTCCTCGGTCCGACGGCTGTAATGACGCGAGCGCAACGCCTCGCGGAGCTGATCCAGAAGCTTTGGCTTCAGATCCCCTGGAGGAGGGGCTTGGACGCGCCTAGGTGAAGCGGTTGAAAGCGTCGTCGGTTTGGAAGCGCCCATGGATCGCACCTCTGGAGCGATGCGTTGACCAGCAGCTCTCCTTAGCGGCAGCACACCAGTTTCATTCTGGGGATCTTCCCGCCGGCTGTCAATGGGCGCAGTTATCCCCCTTTTTTGACAGCCTTTTTCACAACCGGATCACGCGGCAGTGAATGGGGGCCAGCGCCGCTTGGAGGCGACGCAGTGTGGCGTCGTCGGGACAGATGCCGACGATCGCTCCGCCCCAGCCGCTGAACGAGGCACTCACCCCGACCCCGCGGGCACGCTCGACCATCTCCACGTGCTCGGCCGGCAAGCGGCAGATCGAACGCCGCACCTCGAAGTTGGCGTCGATCAATTCGCCCAGACGCTTGGCGTTGCGGGCCAGAATCGCCTCGCGGGCCTGAACCGTCAGGTCGGCCAATTGCCGCATGGCGTCGAGCACCGCCGGCTCGCCCTGGTTGAAGCGGGCCCGGAGATTGTTGTGGATCACCTCGGTCGGCTCGCTCACCTCGGCGTTGTAGGCCACGTAGAGCGGCGGGAGCAATCGGGGGTCCAAGGGCTCATAAACGCCACACCAGAGCCCGTGGAGCTTCTCCATCCGCTTCTCGGCGAAATCCATATAGACCAGCCCTTCGTGGACCTGGATGACGCGGTCTTGCAGTCCGGCGGCGATTCCCAGCTCCTCGGTCTCGACGGCCAGGACGAGCGACGGCTGCACGCGCTGCGGAATTTCGACGCCGTAGAACTCCATGAGGCAGCGGAGCGTGGCGACGATGATCGCGCTGGAGCCGGCCAGCCCGACCTGGCGCGGGATGCTGCTCTGATAGCGGACCGAGAAGTTGCGCCCGTGGAGCGAAAGCTGCTCCCGCGTGCAGTAGTCGACGAACTTCTTGATCGTCGCCTTGACCAACCGGATGCCGGCGTAATAGCCGTGGAGCTTGACGTCGCGGGCCAGGTCCTCGACCGACCGGAAGATGCTCTTGTCGTCCTGGCTCAAGACCAGCTCGACCCGGTCCCACTCGTAGAGCGTCACTTCGGCGGCGAAGTTGCGGACGATGACCGAGATCGTCTTCCCGTGGTAGCCGTCCGAAGGGTTGCCGACCATGCCGGCGCGGGCGAAGGCTCGTTTGCGGATCAGGAGCATGGCCTCGTCACCCCCTCATCCCCACGTGCTCCCGCAACGCCGGCCCGTACACCGGGTCGGCCAGGGCGAATTCCACGAAGGCACGGAAGTAACTCTCGAAATTGCCGATGTCGAACCGCTTCTCGCCCGGCGGCAGCGCGACGCCTAGGACCTTTCCGCCGCCGCGGATGAGGTCCCGGATGGCATCGGTCAACTGGATCTCGTTTCCTTTGCCGGGGGCGGTCTTTTCCAAGTAGTCGAAGATCGCGGGACTGAAGACATACCGGGCGGCGACTGCCAGATTGCTCGGGGCCTCGGCGACTTCGGGCTTTTCCACGAGGTCGTCCAGCTCAAACACCGCGCCGGCCTGCCCCCGCGGCTTGGCAATTCCATAGTACACGACGTCCTCGCGGGGCACTTCCTCGAAGGCAATCACGGCCTGCGCCCGCGCGGCCTCGAACTGCTCGGCCATCGTGCGGACGACCTGCGACTGGGCGTTCAGGCCGATGATCGAATCTCCCAGGGCCACGACAAAGGGCTGCTGGCCGATGACCGGGCGGGCACAGAGCACGGCGTGCCCCAGGCCGAGCTGGCGCCGCTGACGCGTGTAGAAGTACTCCAAATCCTCGCGCTCGAAGGCCAGCTCCGCCAACAGCTCCTCTTTGCCGGTCTCGCGGAGGTGGGCTACCAACTCAGCATCGATGTCGAAGTGGTTCTCGATGGCCGTCTTCCCCGGACCGGTCACGAAGATGAGCCGGCTTACGCCGCAGCGGGCCATCTCCTCCACGACGTATTGGACCACGGGCTTGCGGCCGACGGGGAGCATCTCCTTGGGCTGGCTCTTGGTGAGCGGTAGAAGCCGGGTCCCGCGCCCGGCCACGGGGACGACTGCAATGGTGATGGGCACGTCTGGGGCCTCGGTTTGGGGGTCGATAAGGTAGAGTGGTCTGGGGGCCGCAAGGCAGCGTCGTGTCGGGGACCGGTCGGGGAAGCGGGGACTTGCCCCTCCCGTAAGGCGCATCGGCTTGAACGGCCCCACGTATAGAGACTAGACTACTGGCGCGGTGCGATCCGGTAGCCCCATCAATTGGTGGAGTATCACGCCAAATCAAGGTGATATAGCCCCCTCTATAGACGCTGTCACCGTCATACTCATGCCAATTCTGCCTCCTGAACCCGACATCCTTCCGTCCGATTTGCTCGAGGATGATGCCCGAGGAACGGATCCGTCATTCCGATGGTGGGCTATTTATACCCTCCCACGAAGGGAGAAGGACCTGATGCGGCGGCTGCGGGGTCTGCAGATTGCCCATTATGGCCCTTTGGTGAAGAAACGGAACCGCTCCCCAAGCGGGCGAATCAGGATGTCGTATATCCCCCTGTTTGCCGGATATGTCTTCCTCTGCGGGGGCGAATCGGCCCGCTATCAGGCCATGACGACCAACTGCATCTCGCGCTGTCTGGACGTGGACGACCGCGAGCAACTGCTCCACGACCTCCGCCAGATCCGCCGGCTGATCCTCAGCGACACGCCCATGACGCCGGAGGCGAGGATTCAGCCCGGCACCCAGGTGCGGATTCGGAGCGGGTCGCTGGCGGGGATGGAAGGGACCGTGCTGAAGCGCCGCGGTGGAGACCGGCTTCTGATCGCGGTAAAGTTCCTTCAGCAAGGGGCGTCGGTTCAGCTCGAGGATTTTCAGGTAGAGTCAATAAGCTGAGGAACGGGACAGAAAGAGAACGGTCCGTCGCTCCTCTGCCTACTGCCTACTGCGCAATGGCACTAAGCATGTTCAAGGATGAACACAGGTGTAAGGTATGGGACGA
>CAYGZI010000097.1:8137-12831 GCA_964354245.1 uncultured Planctomycetaceae bacterium | reverse complement strand
GATTCATCCCAATTGACCAACAGCAGTTTCGGGAGGCCCCGTGAACGGCCACCGACGATTCACCCTGCCGCTTCTGCTCGAATGGAAGAACGCGTCGAAGCGGCGTCTCTCGCCCGCGCTGCGCATGACCTCGCGTCTCAAGGCGGAGGCGACTGACGGCGAAGGAAAACCGCTGCGGGTCGCGGACCTCATTGAGGTGACGCCCTGGGAGCAACGCGGCACGGCCAACACCCTGCCCGCGGGGGCGTCGATCCGATGGACCATCTGGTTCGATCGCCTGGGGTTTATCGACCGGCCGGCGGCGGGCTCCAAGGTCCGGCTGCGGTTTCAGTTGGAGGACCGGTCCCTCCCGGGCCGCGTGGACAGCAACTGGGTTGAGTTGACGATGCGCGACGCACCTCCGCTGGTGTCCGGACAAGGCGACTTCCCCGGAGTCTGGGCCCAGTTCGTGGATTTCGTGTACCGGGAGCCCACCGGCGCCGGCTACCACGCGCTGCACGTCGACGGGGAAGGCCACGCTGACCTGATCGCTTACAGCGCCGGAGAGGACCCGTGGTACGGGCGTCATTCTGCCACCATGAGCCGTAAGCGTCTTGACTTCCTGGCTGACGTGCTCAAGCGACAGGAGGCGTGGAAACTCGTGGGACTCAAGCCCAAAGCCGCGCGCCCCGAGGATCCCCACGTCGAATTCGCCTATGTGGCGGCCGGCAGCCTGCTGCGATGCCGGTTTCCGATGGACCAGGTGAAGGAGGAGCCAGCTCTCTTGGCGATTCACCGCGCGGCGGAGTTCCTCATGGCTTGCGTCGTCCAAGACGCCCGGGCGGCCGATGGCGACTGGGGTCCGCTCTCCGGCGACGAGGACGACGGTCTGCAATGCCGCCTGCGGGCCGCGAAAGACGTCTGGCAGCCGGGCGAGATCCCGACCTTCGAGGCCGACGTCCGGAACGTCGGAATGCGCGACCTGTTGGCTGCCCGGAGTGAAGTCGTCTTCGAGGTCGAAGTGGACGGAAAATGGTGCCGCTACACCGCTTCCTCCAGCGCAAAATCATCTCCGCTGCCTCCCGGCCGCGAGTACGATGGGATTGCGATCGCGTTGGGCAGCCATTGGCGCGAGAAAACAACCCTCCAGCCGATTCCCTGGGGACCAGGCAAGCACACGGTCCGCGTGGCCTATGTGGCGTGGGCGGGCGAAGATGATGGGCCGCCTGCCCACGCCAAGAGCAACCCCGTGACAATCGCTGTCGCGGGCGAACAGACGAAGGACGAGTCACAGGCCAATCCCTGGGTCGTGACCGGCAAGGTCACCGACCAAAGCGGCAAGGGCCTGCCGGGCGTGACGGTGCGGGCCAACTGCGGCTGGGGCACGCTGCGCCCGACCGGCGAGACCACGACCGCCAACGACGGCACGTACTCGCTCCGCTTCGCGCCCGGAATGCACGTGTTGGACGAGAAGACCAAGCAGTGGCGGGCGGGCGTCCAGGCCGCGAACGTCTATCCGTCGAAGCCGGGATACTACGAGCGGAATCTCCATCGTCAAGGCGACCTGCTGATGGCCGACGAGATGCCGGATGAGAAGGGATTGAGGGTCTGGAGCGCCCGGCCCGAGCGGATCGTTGTCCCCGAGAAGCCCTATCGCGTCGATTTCGTGATGGCCCCTGCGGCGAGCATCGAGGTCTACGTGCTCGAAGAAAAGCGCCGAGCGCCTGCCGACGCGGAGCTTTGGATCGCGGGCAACATTCTTCCGCCGGCCAGCAGCGTGCTGGCCAGCGGCCGAACCGACAACACCGGCAAGTGGACCTTCGATGAGGTTCCCCTTGAATACGCCTGGTCGCTCGTCGTGCGTCAACCCGGCAATCCGCGCGGCGAGGTCCGCACGCAGCCCATCGTCTTCAGGGAGTCCGGACAGTACCGGATTCTGCTTCACGGGGATCCGGGGACCACCGGCCCATGGTCCCCGACGTTCCTCCGCGTTCCCGTCAGGGGGAACGCGGACCTGCGGGGCGAGGCGGTCCTGGTGGACCCGGCCCGCACCCTCATGGCCGCTCTGACGAGCGCGGAGGTAAAGTTGCCCCTAATGTCCCTTACACACTATGCCTTCAGCGTGCGTGTGCGCAGAATTCTTAGCGAGCGGAGTTTCGTGACTTTCGACAAGGACGGCAACGTCACGGCCATGTCTCTGTGCGAGCCTTGGATCGACTACCGCGTGGTGCGGGAGTTTCAGGTCCTGCCGAAGTTGGAAGAGCTCTCGCTGGGCGGGCGAGTCGAGATCGACGATATCGGGCTCGCGTGCCTGGGAAAGCTCGCCGAGCTAAAATCGCTGACCGTCCCCGGCAACAAAGTGACCGACAAGGGGCTGACGTATCTGGCGAACCTGAACAAGCTCGAGTCGCTCTACCTGTGGAGCGATCGAATCACCGACGAGGGGCTCGCCCATCTGTTGAATCTCAAGAAGCTTGATTCGCTTTATCTTTGGAGCGACAGGATTACCGACGAAGGACTCCAATCCGTCTCGCGCATCCAAGGGCTGAAGAATCTGGGCTTCTTGGGCGGTGCACACATCACGGAGGGCGGCCTTCAGCACCTGGCTGGCATGAAACAACTCAAGAGCCTCCGTCTCGATTACGCAACCGTCCCGTGGGCTGCGATCGACCGGCTCAAGCAGGCGTTGCCGGGCTGCAAGGTGGACGTGACTCGCCCGGACTGACTCCCCCGGGGTCGGGTCGGGATGAGTGATTGGCAACTCCCCCACGATCTCCGCTAATCACAAATCACGGCCTGATCCCAGCCGGCAGTGGTGACCCCAAAGGGATGACGCAAAGGGGGTCGCTTGATCGCATCCTGCCGCCCGCTATAATCGGCCGTGACACCGCTCGCGGTGCGGTGCAGGATCAGTTCCCACCCCACGCCCGGGGAGATGGGCCCTATGGCAGAGCTAGGCGTCAACATCGACCACGTGGCCACGCTGCGCCAGGCCCGGCGCACGTACGAGCCGGACCCCGTTTGGGCGGCTGCCCTGGCGGAACTTGGGGGGGCCGACGGAATCACCCTGCACCTCCGCGAGGACCGCCGCCACATCCAGGACCGGGACCTGGAAATCCTCCGCCAGACGGTCTGCGTCAAGCTGAACCTGGAAATGGCCACAAGCGAAGAGATCCTCCGGATCGCGTGCCGCTTGAAGCCGAGCCAGGTGACGCTCGTCCCCGAGCGGCGCGAAGAGGTCACCACCGAAGGCGGTTTGGACATCGTCGCCCACAAGGCCCGGGTCGCGGAGGTCATGGCCCGGCTTCGCGATGCCGGGATCTCGGTGAGCCTGTTCCTGGACCCCGATCCGCGCCAGGTCGAGACGGCCGCCGCCCTGCGGGCCGATGCCGTGGAGCTGCACACCGGACAATACGCCCTGGCCGGCCCGGGCCCGAAACAACAAGTCGAACTCCAGACCCTCCAGCGCATGGGAGCCGCGATCCGCGCAGCGGGAATCGCGCTACACGCCGGGCACGGGCTGACCTACCGCAACGTCCGGCCGGTCGCCGCCATCGAAGGGATGCACGAGCTGAACATCGGCCACAGCATCGTGGCCCGGGCGGTGTTCGTCGGCCTTCAGCAGGCGGTGCGGGAGATGAAGGAGCTGGTGAGAGGCGAGGGATTGGGGATTGGGGATTAGGGATTGGGGATTGGAGTCCTGTGGCGCAACGTGCGCACAGGTGGAGGGTCTTTCGTGAACGTGACGCCGGAGTGAGAAATGAAAAGTGCAAATTGCGATCCCCGCACGAACTTGCATCGAGTTCTTCCCCGGACCCCCAATCCCTAATCCCCAATCCCTAATCCCTAGTCCCCAGTCCCTAGCCTCCAGCCATGCCCACCCGAGCAGAACAATTCGCCGGACTCTCCGTGGCCACGATCACGCCGTTCAAGGACGGAGAGGTCGACGTCCCGGCCTTGAAAGAGCAAGTCGAGCTCCAGATTCGTGCCGGGACCACGTGCCTTTGCCCGGTCGGAACGACCGGCGAATGTCCAACGCTCTCTCACGCGGAGCACGAGCGGGTGATTGCGTTGGTGGTCGAAGCGGCGGCGGGGCGGATCAAGGTGATGCCCGGCACAGGGTCCAATAGCACGGCCGAAGCCCTCCGTCTGACCCGCTGGGCCGCCAAGACCGGCGCGGATGCGGCCCTGGTGGTCGGCCCGTACTACAACAAGCCCACGCAAGAGGGCTTCTATCAGCACTTCAAGGCCCTGGCCGAGGCGGTGGACATCCCGATCTGCATCTACAACATCCCCGGACGCACCGGGAAGAACATCGAGCCCGAGACCATTGCCCGCCTGGCCGGGCTGCCCAATATCGCGATGGTCAAGGAAGCGACCGGCTCGATGGACCAGGCCTCGCAGGTCTTGGCCTTGACGGACCTGACGGTGCTCAGTGGGGACGACAGCATGACGCTGCCGCTTTTGGCGATCGGCGGTCGGGGCGTGATCTCGGTGGTGGGCAACATCGTGCCGGAGGACATGATGGCCCTGTGTGCGGCGTTTGAGGCCGGCAACCTCCAGGAGGCCCGGCGCTGGCACCGCAAGCTCTTCCCGCTCTGCCGCGACATGCTCGGCCTGGCCACCAACCCGATCCCCATCAAGGCCGCCATGCGGATGCTCGGCCGCGACACCGGCGAGCTGCGCCTGCCCATGACGCCGCTATCGGCCAACGA
>CAYGZI010000097.1:0-8037 GCA_964354245.1 uncultured Planctomycetaceae bacterium | reverse complement strand
TCGGCCGCGACACCGGCGAGCTGCGCCTGCCCATGACGCCGCTATCGGCCAACGAGGAGGCGAAGCTCCGCAAGACGCTCTCGGACTACGGGGTGCTGTGAGCAGAGGGCAGAAGGCAGACGGCAGAAGGCAGTAGGCATTAGGCAGTCGGCAGTCGGCAGCCGGAGCCGGGCCGTGTCGGCCCGGTTGAGCGTCCTTGGCGTCGGTTGCCGTCTTGTTATCGCACTGGTGGCGACCGATAATTGAGGTACGGCAGACTGTTGCCCCGATCCCATCCATCAGCGGAGTTCGCCCATGGCCCAAGCGGTTGAACCCGAAATCGGCACCTGGACCGCCGCCGATCTGGTTGTCCGGTTCGGTCCCATTCCGCTGCACCGGATCCGCTTCGACCCGCCTCCCGGCACGGCGACCGAGGAGGACGTTGTCGAAATCAACGAGCGGCACGACTGCCTGTGCGAGTTGGTGGACGGAGTTCTGGTGGAGAAGACCATGGGCATCTACGAGTCGTATTTGGCCATTCAGTTGTCGCGGCTGCTTGGAAACTACGTGAGTGAGCACGGCCTAGGCATCGTGCTCGGACCTGACGGGATGATCCGTTTGTCGCCGGGGTTGGTGCGGGTACCCGACGTTTCCTACATTTCCATCGGACGTCTGCCGGGCGGAAAGGTGCCCCGCGAGGCGATGTTCGGGCTGGCTCCCGACCTCGCCGTCGAAGTCCTGAGCAAAGGGAACACGCGCCGGGAGATGGAACAGAAGCTCGCGGACTACTTTGCGGCGGGCGTGCGGCAAGTATGGTACGTGGACCCACGGCCGGAGGAAGTGCGGGTCTACGACGCCCCGGACCGCTTTACCGTCGTCGGCCGGCAGGGGACCTTGGAGGGCGGCTCTCTGCTGCCCGGCTTCCGGCTGGAGCTGAAGAGCCTGTTTGCCGAGCCGGGGCAGTCCTCCGGCCAGTAGTGCAGGCTGGGGCGGGCGAAGCGAGCCCCAGTCCCCGAGTTGAGCGTGGATTGCTCACGAGGACGACGCCAGCCGATCGTACGTCTCCAGGATTCCGCCGTTGGTGGTGAACAGTCCCGCGCCCTCGTCCTCGGTGAGCGCCAAGCCCTGGAAAGTGCTTAGGACGTGCTCCACGTCCTCGCGCTCGATTCCGTAGAGCAGGAAGAAGGCGGCGTCGAGCTCGGCCAGCAGCTCGGCACGCTCGCGCGGATTCCAGCGATGGACCGGCGGGTCGAGTCCCGCGGCCTCGGCTAGGGGGTACATGTCGTCGGCCGTGCAGGTCAGCTTGAGCACGCGGTCGGAAATCCATTTCTGGAGCGTCTGACGTTTGTGCCAGGGACACCGCTCGTCGTAGAAGTCCGGCGGGAAGATCGGGAGTTGGTTGACGATGAAAAAGTTCAGATTGACGCCACCGATCTTCTGCCGCGCGACGAAATCTAACGCGAAAGCGTTCAAATTTGCAAGTAGGCATAATTCACGCCTGGCTTCGATTGGCTCGCCCGCAAGCATCAGTGCGGCTGAATTCACTACGCCCAGATGAGGAATCATTGCAGCAATCATCGTCCGCTGATTTGTCGGGCTGGTGATCAGCTTGTAGGACAAGTACGCAGGCCTCGGCGGCGCGCCAAGCGCGCGGTTCACTTCGGCGTCCTCGACCCACCAGCGGGGTTGGACGACGAACTCGGGGTTCTGGTGGGAGACGAGGCTGGTCCGCTCGGGCTGGCCTTGGCGGAACCAGTTCTCCGGGTCGATGATCACGCCGGCTGCACGGTGGTCGTATGCCTGGACCATCTTGGCCTCATAGAGCGGCAGGAAGCGCCGCTTGCCCTTGCGCCAGACGTTTCCGTCCAGCTTGAAGCCCTGGGCGGCAAGCTCCTTAGGCTCGCGGAAAAGCTCGGCGTCGTTGGTCTGGTGGAACATCGTGAGGTACTTGATTCCCCACGGATTGCCCCCGGATTTCCGCGACTCGTCGATGAGGATCGGCACGCGGCGGTAGATCGCCTTGGTCAAGTCGGCGTCGCGGCGGGAGCGGAAGACCGGGCAGGTCCGCGTGTTCGGGTTCAGCAGGGCAATGTCCTTGCTGGAAAGGGGGATGTGCCGCTTGCGGTCCTCCAAGTCCTCCATCTGGCGGGCGAAGAATACGAAATCGGCGGCAGGTGTCTTTGCCTCTTGCCCGCGGAAAACGAGCGTGCAGAACTTGAACGATCGGTGTACATCGGGGAAGACCGGCGCTTTGTTCTCGAAGTCGTGCAGGCTGACCAGCGCCTTGGACTCCATCAACTCGGCAAAGAACTCCCTCGTCGTGTTGTCCGTGGCGATTCCCGAGGGCACCAGCAGCCCCACGCGGCCTTGCGGGGCCACAATCCGCCGCGCAAGTTCGGCAAAGAGCATGTACGTGTTGATGTCGCCCTTGGCCGTGAGCGGGAAGTTCCCCGACTGACGCACGTGCAAGAGGGTCTTTTCCGCCAGCGCCTGGGCTTCCTTGTACCCGGCATACAGTTCCGGGTCCTTCTGCTGGAGTTCTTCGATAAGTCGCCGGCGCGTGGCGGCGCTCACGGCCCCGGCAATCTCGGGTGCGGACAAGGCAAAGAACTCCCGCTCCTGGAGCTTCAGACGCTCCCAGGGCGGATTGCCGATCACGCAGTCGAAGCCCGGGGCGTCAGCCCGGCCGAACACTGTAGGAAACGCCGCTTCCCAGACCATCGCCCGATCGTGGGCGTTGGGATCCGTCACCAGGCTGTTGGCGCAGATTACGTTGTGCGACAGGTCGGCCAAGGTCCGGTGCCGGCGCGCCGATCGCAGCCACAGGGCCAACTGCGTAATCTCGACCGCCGGAGGGTAGACGTCGACGCCGAAGAGGTTTTCGGCGAGGATTGTCTCGGGAATCGACTCCTCCAGCTTTTCCGCGACCTGCCCTTCGTGGAAGCTCACGTGATCCACGGCTTTGGTGTAGGCGGCTTCCATCGCGTCGTAGGCCCGGATGAGGAAAGCCCCGCTCCCGCAGGCCGGGTCGCAGACCTTGATCGTGCGCAGGGCCTCGAAGCAGTCGCGCCAGAAGGCCGCCACTTTCGCAGAGGGCTTGGCCGATTCGACGTCGGCCGCATCCAGCCCGTGGGCGGCACGGACTCGCTCCAGCCGCTCGTCGATCGCCTTTTCGACGGTCCGGCGCACGATGAAATCCGTGAAGTCCGGCGGGGTGTAGAAGATGCCGAAGCGTTTGCGCTCTGCGGATTTCGGCATGGCGGGCTGGGGCGTTTGCGGCTCCGGACTGGGGCCAGCGATCCCAAACAGTCCGCCCTGGCGGATCTTCTCCAGCTCGGCGACGGACCGCTCGAAGAGGTGGCCCAGCACGTCCACGTTGACTTCGTCGCGGAAGTCGTAGGTCCCAATGTGCTTGAAGAAGTGGGTCCAATCGTCGTGCAGTTGGAGGTTGTCCACCTCGAGGTCGTGGCGGAACAAGGGGCCGTCGTAGCCTCGTTCCAGGTGGTCCATGCGCGGCGGGCCTTCATCGACCGCCCGGAACAACTGGAGGAAGTTTTGCCAACGGGGGTTGGTAACCTTGCTGAACGGAGGCAGATCGACGTAGGCGGTTTCGAGGCATTTGGCCGGCAGCAAGTCGCGGTCTTCGCAAAAGGCGACAAAAATGATCCGGTCCAGGATCTTCTGAGCGATTTGGATCGCCTGGTCCAGGGTCTTTCCCAGTTTCAGGTGCAGATGCTCGACCAGTCGCAGGCGGTTTTCGCTGTATTGTGCGTAAAGCTCGTCGCCCACCTCGCGCTGGCGGTTCTCGGTCTCTTTGAACAAGCGCAGGGCGCGAGGACACTGTCCGGGCAAGGAGGTGACCAGGCCGCCCCGCTCGAAAAGACAATAGAACTGGCGGAAACGTTTCTCCTCGCGCAGTTCCTGGAGCCGGAACTCCTCGTAGGCCAGCGGCGTCTTGTTGCGGTGATAGAGCCGGAAAGTGACGAAGTTGCTGACGATGCCCCACGGGCACTGCGGCAGGGCATTCAGGTAGTCCCAGCATTGTTGGACCGGGGTACGGCCGGCCGACCGGTCCCGGTCCAGGTCAACGTCGCTCCCCTTCAACTCGACCACCACGAGCGGCGACGGCTCTTGGCCGGAACGGAAGTTCCCCAGGGCAGCGTCGGAAGTGCCAACGCCGGGGACAGTGAACTGGTGCTCGATCTGATACTCCCGAGGGTCTTCCGTGCCTCCTTTGTAGCCGAGGGCCTGACCGAAGAACTGAACCAGGAAGCCGGCCTCCAGCGCGGTTTCCTTCTTGCGCAAGACTCCGTTAAGCTCCAGCTTGGCCCAGTGTTTGACGATCTCGAAGGCGCGGTCCTGCGGCTTGCCCTGATAGATCATCTTCTCGGCCTCGGCCGCCAAGAAACGCCCGAGGATGAGCCCGGCCCGCGCGCGCCGCTGCCGACGGGCGAAGAGTTCCGGCTGGGGGTAGTCGTTTTCCGAGGGCTTCCTGCGTTGGCCCATTGGCCGCTCCTGCTCGATCACGGGAACGATCGACTCAGGCGAGTCGAACGCCGTCAGTCCTTCTTGTCCGGGCGCGGATGGCAACAAGAGGTCGCTCCGCGGCGTTGGTCCAGTGTACCCCGGTCAAGGCATTCTGTCACGGCCTCCGGCATCCGTGGGCGAGGAGAGTTCTTCTTGGCCGGCCGCCTGGGCAATCGCCGGCCGATTGCTATCATTGAGCCGTAATGCCGCGGCCGTCCGTCGCGGCTTCGTGGAATCGCAATGACATGCCAAGAGTCCTCTTGCTTTGCGAATACGCTACGCTCAACGGCGGCGAGCGGTCGATGCTGGCGACCCTGGAAGGGATCGCCGCGGCCGGGTTTGAGCCCTTGGTGGCAGCGCCGCCGCGGGGGCCGCTGGCCGAGGTGCTGCGTCAAAGGGGCGTCGAGCACCTGCCTTGGCAGGTTTGGGACGCCGCCGGGGTGCGGCTCCCGCAGGGCCAGCTCCGCGAAAACCTGGCCGAGTTGTTGGCCCGCGCGCGCCCGGGTTTGCTTCACGCCAACAGCCTCTCGATGGGGCGGCTTTCCGGCCCGGTCGCTGCCGCGATGAATCTTCCGAGCATCGCCCACGTCCGCGACATCATCCGGCTGAGTGACCGGGCAGTCGGGGACTTGCAGGAGCACACGCGTCTTCTGGCCGTGTCCCGAGCGGTCCGGGATTACTACGTGTGCAATGTAGCCCGGTCACTCCGTGGCAAGGTTCACGTGCTCTACAACGGCGTAGACCTGGAGGAGTTTTGCCCTCGGCCTGCGAGCGGATACCTTCATCGCGAGCTGGGAATACCGGAAGGCACCCCGCTGGCGGGCACGATCGGCCAGATCGGGTTGCGCAAGGGACAGGACGTGCTGGCCCGGGCGGCGATCGTTCTGGCAGGCAAGCTGCCGGAGCTTCATTGGCTGATCGTCGGCGACCGTCATTCGGAAAAAGGAGAATCCCGCCAATTCGAGGCCAATCTCCATCGTGCGGCCGAGGGGCTTTCCGGGCGCCTGCACTTTCTGGGCTACCGCAACGACGTGCCGCAACTGCTTTGTGAGCTGACGATCCTGGTCCATCCCGCGAGGCAAGAGCCGCTGGGGCGGGTGCTCCTGGAAGCGGCTGCTTCCGGGGTAGCGACCGTAGCCACCGACGTGGGCGGCACCCGCGAAATCTTCCCGCCTGACGCCGACGCCGCGGTCCTTGTCCCCCCAGACGATCCTCGGGCCCTGGCCGCCGAAGTCCATCGGATGCTGACCGAGCCAGGGCTGCGGACGCGCGTCGCAACGGCGGCGCGGCGCCGGGCGGAAGAAGCGTTCGACATCCGGCAGACCGCCGCCGGGCTGGTGGGGCATTATTGGGGAGTGCTCCGACGTTAGAGACTCGATGAGCGGGAGCGGTCAGCTTTCAGCCCTCGCTCTCGGCCCTCACCTTTTTTGCTGCTTTGCGATCAGAACGAATCTTACCCCCAGGTCTTCAAGCATTTCGAACGTGTTGACGCAACCGACGTTGAACTCAAGGCACACATTCGGCATGGGAACTTTCTTCTGAACCTCAGGAGCGTACACTTCTTGCGTGACGACGATCAACCCATTGACCTGGGCAAACGCGACGACCCAGCCGTCTGCGACTGCGGCAAAGTCGGCCCTGGCCGCGGGCATGAACTGTGGTGTCGAGTTCACCCAGGTAATCAGAGCCTGGAAGGCGTTGATAACAGCCTTGTCCTGGGTCTTCTTGAAGAACGTGTTGGGCACCGTATCCTCCGCCCAGTGGCTGAGGCGGTCGCCTTCGTCTATCAGTTCGTCGAGCACCTTGTCAATGCTGCAGACACGGCCGTTCTGGTGCTGTGCAATCAGGGCTCTCCAATAACCGGGACACAGATTAAAGCCGTAGTATCGGTTCTTGGCCTCGATGAACACATTCGCATCGAGCACGTACCGTTTACTGCCGCTCATCGTGAATCCTCTGCAGAACGATGGCGGAGTATCGGTTGAAGGTTTCCCCTCTGAGGTCGGTCAGTAGGTAGGCATCACGGTACAAGACGCGACCTTCACGCGCGGCGCGGATCACGGCACTCGCAAAGCGCCGCCCCAAGCGAACGTCTTGCGTACGGTAGAAGTCGCCTCCGGTTCTCTTCTCTCGTTGCTTCGCTTTCCGCTGTCGCCAATCCTCCCGATCGCGTTCGTAAAACTGAAAGAACGTCGGTTTGGATATCAGCCCTAAATCGAGCGCACGACGAGCGGCGACGATCGGGCTGACCTTAAACCAGCGGGCGATGGTGCGAAAAGGCTGAGTTGTTGCTTTGGCATCACCCCAGCGTCCGGTGAGCTTGTAACCCGGGATCAGAAGCTCGGCGGCAACGCGGTTACAGAATCGCTCTGTCTCGTCGTCGGAGGGCATCATCTTGACAAGGTTGAATAGTCCGCCCGTACCAAGACAGACGTGGGCCAGCTCGTGAGCTAATGTGAACATTTGCGCCGATTTCGTATCGGCCGAGTTTACGAAGACCACTGGCGCATACGGGTCGGAGAGAACGAACCCGCGAAACTCCTCTGGATCGAGACCGCGATGGTTGTTCAGGCCAACGACGCTGTTGGTAAAGACGAGGATGCCCATCCGCTCGATCGCCTTTCTCAACGTCCTCAGCGCGTCCTCCCAACTGGCGAGCGGCTCGGCCCAATCGACATCCAGGTCTAACTCGTGCCGGATGCGCTGGGCAAGTGATTTGAAATTGGATACATGTTTTCCACTGCCGACGAAGTCCAGTGGCTCATGCCCTTCTTCCATCATCAAGTCGCGCATCCAGGCTTGTCGCCGCTGCATTGTATGGATTGTCTCGGTCAAATTCGGACTTGGCCGGTCGATGGGAGTGTCACCGGCGGTGCGGAAGTCCGGAATCGGAAGTCTCTCCTCGGGTGGCTCGTCGAGGAAGAAGAACCCAAACGGCGTCATGGTCGTCTTGGCAAAGTTCTCTAACTGACGAAACGTGGGCTGTTGTTCGCCGGCCCTCCACTCGTCGAGGTTGGGGAACTTTTGAAGGAGACGGTCCGCCGGCAGGCCAGAGCGATCAATCGCCCAGCGAATGAGTTCCGGTTTGACGTTGACAGTCGGCATCGGTTAGGGACGCAAGGGGCGGATCCGTGAATGACGCTCACGTCATTCCATTATAGGCACCACCGGCGGGCCGCATGAACCACGCCATGCGTGCTGCCAGCGGTCGAGTGTGGAGAGATCCGCACAACCAACGG
The DNA here is from genome assembly GCA_964354245.1 of uncultured Planctomycetaceae bacterium. Classification (GTDB taxonomy): domain Bacteria; phylum Planctomycetota; class Planctomycetia; order Pirellulales; family Thermoguttaceae; genus CAYGZI01. Next base: position 292 of record CAYGZI010000097.1, on the reverse strand, counting down.
TACGGGTGCTAGAACGTCGCGGGCACATTTGAAATCATCGACATTCCCATCAATCCTGGGCCAGAAAACCATGCCTTCCCGTCAAACCGCCGGATTCTGACGCGCGAGCTCGTTGCCCCAATCCACGCCCAATGGCCCCCGGGTGGAGGGGTGGGGATAGCCGGGCGGGTCGGGCATCCGGTTGCCTCCCAATATCGTTCCGACCCGCGGCGCCGTCAACCTGGATGCCTGCGGACTCTGTCTTGAAGGCCCGGGGTGCCTGAGCCACCGGCCAGCCGCTTTGCAGTCTCAG
>CAYGZI010000096.1:0-12841 GCA_964354245.1 uncultured Planctomycetaceae bacterium | reverse complement strand
CGGTCCGAACGCGCCCCGATTGCTCCGGACGGGCGGGACGCCCGTCCTACTAGGCTGGAAGACGGGCGGGACGCCCGGCCTACTGGGCTGGAGGTTCCCCTGCCGCGCCCCCTGCCCAGTCGCGTCACCTCGATGCGCGTCACCGAGTTCCGCGACTATCTGGCCTGCCCGTACCGCTACTACCTGCGGCACCGGTTGGGGCTTGCGGCCCAGTCCGACGATGCCCGGGAGCTGGACGGGGCCGCGTTCGGCTCGCTGGCCCACGAGGTCCTCCAGGAGTTCGGCACCAGCGCGGCAGCCGCCTCCACGTGTCCGGACGAGATTCGCGCCCAGCTCAGCGACTCGCTCGACAGGCACGTGCTGCGCCAGTTCGGCGCTATGAGGGCCGGAGGCCCTTTGCTGGCCGCAGTCTTGGTCCAGGTCGAGCAGCTCCGCGCCCGCCTGGACGCCTTTGCCCGATGGCAGGCCCAGTGGGCGCAAGCCGGTTGGCAGATCGAGCACGTGGAGATCGGCGAGGACCGGGCCAAGGCGTCGCTTGTGGTCGATGACCGCGAGATGGGCATCCGCGGCCGCATCGACCGCATCGACTTCCACCCGGGCGAGAGCCGGTGGGTCATCTTCGACTACAAGACCTCGGACACGGCCAGAACGCCCGAGCAGACGCACCTCAAGGGCGGCCAATGGAAGGACCTCCAGTTGCCGCTCTATCGCCGCCTGGGCGCCGGCCTGGGCGTGGGCCGCGACGCGAAGCTCGGGTTCATCGTCCTCCCGAAGGACCCCGGCGAGGTCGGCCAACGGTTGGCGGGGTGGAGCGACGAGGAGTTGCAGTCGGCGGACCGCGCGGCGGAAGAGGTGATCCGCAACGTCTGGGCCGAGAAGTTCTGGCCGCCGACCAGCCCGCCGCCGCCCGGATTCGACGACCTTGCCGCCATCTGCCAGGAGGGACAGTTCTCCGCCGCGGGCCTGGCCGGGCGCGAGGAGGAAGGAGCCGGCACATGAGCCCGCGGCCATTTCCGAACCTGGTCATTCGCGCTTCGGCCGGGACCGGCAAGACGCACCAACTGAGCAACCGCTTCCTGGGCCTGGCGGCTGCCGGCGTGCCGCTGGACAGCATCCTCGCCACGACGTTCACGCGCAAGGCCGCCGGCGAGATCCTCGGCCGCGTGCTCTTGCGTTTGGCCGAGGCGGCCGACGACCCGGACAAACTCAAGCAACTGGCCGAGAACCTCAAAACCCCGCTTGACCGCCCGCGCTGCCTGGCCATCCTGGCCGGCATGGTCCGGCACCTGCACCGGCTGCGGGTGAGCACGCTGGACAGCTTCTTCTTGCAGGTGGCGCGGAGCTTCAGCCTGGAACTGGGCCTGCCGCCGGGATGGAAGATCGTGGACGTGGTGGAGGAGTCGCGCCTGCGGGCCGAGGCGGTCCGCGCGGTGGTCGAAAGGCAATCGACCGGCGACCTGTTGGGCCTGATGCACCTCTTGACCAAGGGCGAGGCCGCGCGGTCCGTGAGCGAGCAGATCGGCGGCCTGGTGGCGGGTCTCTATTCGGTCTACTTGGAGTCGCCGTCCGGGGCGTGGGGGGCCCTGTCGCGCAAGAAGACTCTAAGCGATGACGAGCTCCGCGAGGCGATCGACGCCTTGGAGGCCGTGGAGCTTCCCGCCGACAAGCGGTTTCAGAAGGCCCATGCAGAGGCGGTCCAAAGTGCGCGGGCCGGCGACTGGCTCTCGCTGGTCGGCAAGGGCCTCGCGGCAAAAATCGCCGATCCCGACGGCGGCACACTCTTCTATAACAAGCCCATCCCACCTGGGGTGTGCGACGCCTATCGGCGACTGATCGACCACGCTCAAGCGGACCTGGTGAACCGCATTGCCAACCAGACCGAGGCCACGCGCCGGCTCCTGGAGCACTTCGACGCGGCCTATCGGGGCGTGAAGCTCGCGCGCCGGGCCTTGCGGTTTGAGGACGTCACGCGCATGGTCGGCCAGTCGGCCCTGGACCAGCGCTGGGAGGAGGTCGTCTACCGCCTGGACGCCCACGTGGCGCACCTCTTGCTGGACGAGTTTCAGGACACGTCGCCGCCGCAGTGGCGCGTGCTGGCGGCGTTTGCCCGGCGCGTGGCGGACGGCTCGCCAGGGCGCTCCTTCTTCTGCGTCGGCGACGTGAAGCAGGCGATCTACGGCTGGCGCGGCGGCGAGGCCGAGATCTTCGACGCCATCGAGCAGGAGCTTCCCGGCCTTAGTTGTGCGACCCTCGACGAAAGCCGCCGCTGCGGCCCCGCGGTCATCGACACCGTCAACCGCGCTTTCGAGAACCTCTCGCAGAACGCCGTATTGGGGCAAGACAAGTACCGGCCGGCGGCCGAGGCCTGGGGCAAGCGGTTCCGCCGCCACGCGACCGCCCGGAGCGGACTGCCCGGCTATTGCCGCCTGGTCGCTGCGCCCGCGCCCGACGAGGGCGAAGAGCAGCAAGTGGTCGCCTGGCGGTTTGCCGCCGAAGAAGTGGCCCGGCTGCACCGCGAGGCCCCGGGCTTTTCGATCGGCGTGCTCCTGCGGCGGAACGCGGCCGTGGCGCGGATCATCTACGAGCTGCGCCGGCTGGGCATCCACGCCAGCGAAGAAGGGGGCAATCCGCTCAGCGATTCCCCGCCGGTCGAGCTGATACTCTCCCTCTTGACGCTGGCCGATCACCCGGGCCACACGGCCGCCCGGTTCCACGTCGCCCAATCGCCTCTGGGACCATCGATCGGATTGAGAGATCACGGGGACGACGCGGCGTCTTGCCGCTTAGCCCGCGACATTCGCCGGAATCTCATTGAAGACGGTTACGGCCCGACCATCGAAGGCTGGGCCGCGCAACTGGCCCCCCACTGCGACGCCCGCGACCAGCGGCGCCTCGTGCAACTGGTCGAGATGGCTTATGCCTACGAGCCGGCCGCCACGCTGCGGGCCGACGATTTCGTGGCCGCGGTGCGCCAGACCCGGGTCGAAGACCCGCGCTCACGCCGCGTGCGCGTGATGACCGTTCACCAGGCCAAGGGGCTGGAGTTCGACGTGGTCGTGCTGCCCGAGCTGGACGTGCGCCTGATCGGCCAGCCGCCGCAGGTGGTCGTGAGCCGCCCCGGGCCGGCGCAACCGATGGACCGCGTGCTCCGCTACGTGGGTCAGGATCTGCGCCCGCTCTTGCCGAAAGCCTTTCGGGAGATGTTCGACCAGCACGACCGGCGCGCAGTCGAGGAAGCCTTGTGCGTGCTCTATGTGGCGATGACGCGGGCAGCCCACGCCTTGCACATGATCGTGAACCCGTCGTCCGGGAGCGAAAAGTCGCTGCCGGCGACCATGGCGGGCGTGCTCCGCGCGGCACTGACCGACGGCAAGCGCCTGGAGCCCGAGACTCTGGGCTATGAGATGGGCGATCCGGAGTGGTTCCGCCGCGTCGAGGCCAAACGAGCGGAGGGCGCGGTGTTGCCGGAAGAAGCTGCGGCGGTGCCGCTCCGTGTGGAATTGGCCCCGGCGCCGAAGCGTCTCACGCGCGGCCTGGATCGCCGCAGCCCGTCGCAGTTGGAGGGGGGAGCGCGCGTGAGCCTGGCCCAGCGCCTCCAGCTCGACACGGCCCAGTCGCTCCAGCGCGGCACCTTGATCCACGCCTGGTTCCAAGAGATCGAGTGGCTCGACGCGGGCGAGCCCAGCGACCAGAGGCTCCGCGACATTGCCGCGGCGTGCGTCGCGTCAGCGGAGTTCGACGTCACCGGAGCCCTGGCCCTGCTCCGCCGCGCGCTAGAAGCCCCTGCGATCCGCGCCGCCCTCACCCAGGCCACGTACCAGAAGCCCGCGCCTCCGGGAGCAGCCACACCGGTTCACGCGGGTCCCGGCCTTGCCGCGCCGCGATGGGAGGTCTGGCGCGAAAGGCCGTTTGTGCTTCGAGAAGAGGACACGATTCTCAGCGGCAGCATCGACCGGCTGGTCGCGCTTTACGACGGCGGCCGTGCGGTCGGGGCCGACGTGATCGACTTCAAGACCGACGTGCTCTCCGCCGAGGATTCCGCGGCGATTGCAGCCCGCATCGAGTACTATCGGCCGCAACTGGCGGCCTATCGCCGCGCCGCGGCACGGCTTCTCGGTTTGGACCCGGCCCGCGTGTCCGCGCGGATTCTGTTCACGGAGTTGGGGCTGGTCGAGCCGGTGTGAAAGACGTCGGTATTGGTCAAGAATGCGCGACCGGCGGTCGCGGCTTTATGTGGGCACGCGGCGCGGCCGCTACTTCGCACCGGCCGCTTGTTTCTCTTTGCCCAGCTCGAACACGGCGTGGGCGCTGACGCTGAAGGCGACCTGGCCAGGATCGGTGGCCACGGCCTCATCCTCCGGGCTGTCTCCCCGTGGAGAGGACCGGAACCGCTCCATCATTTGGCGGTAGCCGGAGGGCATGGGCCCCTCGTAGTAGCCTGGGCCATCGAAGCGTCTGTCCACGCCGGCGGAGAGCCCCGCCAGCGGGCCGAGCTGCACGCCTGCGGCCCGGGCGAGCCGCTGGGCGTCGGCCCTGGCCTTCTGGAAGGCCTCGGCCGTGGTCTTGGCGCGGTCCTCTTCGGAGATCTTCGCAACGTACACGAAGCCCGGGGTGCTGGGGTCGAAGTCCTCCTCGCCGTAAGGCCCGAATCCAGGCCCCGCCTCTTCGGCCAGCTCCTCTTCCTCGGGAGAGAGTTTCTCCGCTTCCTTGCCGCCGGCGAGTTTCGCGGCTTTCACCTTCCCTTGCAGCTCCTGGACGGTAAGGAAGAGTTCCTCCGGGTCCTTGGCCGCGATCGGCCACTCCGCCGTGAGCATTGCCACCAGATTGACGACTTCCGGCAGCTTCGGCGGCTTGGCTGCTGCACCTCCCGCCTGCATCCGCTGGCGGATCATCATCTGGAGCTGCCGCCGGCGCTGATTCTCGGCGGCGGACACCGTGATGTTGCTGACCTGGATCGACTTCTTTTCGGCGCCCATTTTCACCAGCTCGGCGACGGCGGCCTGGCGCCGTGCCTTCAGGACGGCCACCGCTTCTTCGGCGGTCTTGCCCTTCGCGGTGAGCATCAGGTGCATGCGCAAGATCGTCGGCTGGCGCTTCACCGTTGCCACGCCCGTGCCGGTGATCGTGCCGCGGGCGGGCGGGACCTCGAACTGGGCCCAACCGGCACTGGGCAGCAAGAGCGCAAGCAAAAGCGCGCCCAGGGTGATTCTTGTTTGCTTCGTCATTGGAATTGCTCCTTTCCACCTGGATTGTGGAAAACTCGCCGCGCAAGCGAGGCGGCTAAACCCCGGGCCGACACGGCCCGGCTCTGACTCCTACGGCAGACTCTCCATCCGCATCTTGTCGCGGATCTCCTTGCGGAGATGGAGCATATCCTGGACGGTCATGCCGCGGATCGTACAGTACAAATCGCGCGTCTCCACGGGGTTCAGCCTGGCGACTATTTCCCGGAGCACGGCCACCTGGCTCGAATCATCCATCGCGGCGATCGCCCGATAGACCAGCCGGTCCAGGCCCTCCGACCGTTCCTCGGCCTGACGCGATCGCCAATACTTCAGGAGCGGCGCGAGTCCTTCGCGCTCCCCCAAGAGCGCGGCCAGGTAGCCTGCGTAGGCGGCCACCTGGGGATCGGCGTGCGTCAAGAACGGGCGCACGTGCTCGACCTGGAGCCCCGTGGGCGGGCGCAGGGCCTGGCCGGAGTCGGCGCTTCTGACGACCGCGTCCGGCGTCAAGTCCAGTTGCAGGTAGAACTGACTGCGCAGGGCCCGCAAGCCCGCCTTGCCGTCGACCAGCAGCGAGAGGGCCAGGCGCCGCCTTTCGACGTCCTGGCCGGCCATGGCCTCCAGGGCCGTCTTCATCGCCGCATCCACGGGCTGGGTCAAGAGCACGACCTGGAAGGCATCCACGCGAAGGGCCTGGCTCAACTGAGCATCGCCGGCCATCTGCGCGGCCACTTCGGCGGCTTCCTCGGGCGCGGCCTCGGTCAAGAGCCCCAGGGCCACCAGACGCTCCAACTCGGTCCCCCGGGCCGCGTGCGCCTTGACTGCCGCCGCCATCTCCCGGCGGGCGGCCGCGGGAATCTGCCGCACGGAGCCATACCTCTGGCCGAGGTAAGCCTGGCGCAGGCCCATGTGCAGCATGAATGCCGTCTCTTGCTTCAGCTTGGGGTCGGCCAGCAATTCCCAGAGCAAATCGGCGGACCGCCGGTCGCCGGCCTCCGTCATCGTGCTCACCAGTGCGCCCGCCTCGATCTCTGCGCCCGAGAGCTTCGCCAGCGTGCGGAACGTCTCCAGCCGCTTTTCCCAGACCAACCAGGGCAGGACGTCCTTAGCGCGGAGGACCAACTGCGGCTGGACGCGGACCGTCTCCAGGAGCACCGGCAGCGCGCGAGCGGCCTTGCCCAATGGCACCAGCACCAGCGCGGCCTCGATGCGCTCCGCGGGGGCCTCGGCCCGGAGCATCTTCTCCAGCGGCTCGACCATCTGTGTCATCCAGGCCGGACGGCCCTGGCCCTCGTAAAACGACTTGAGCCAGCGGTCCTGGGCATCGTCGGCCGTCGCGCCCGGCGGCTCGGGCTTTTGGCCGGGAACGGGAAGTACCCGGATGCGCTGCGGTCCAAGCTGCGGCTTGGGAGGGAGCACGATCCTCGGTGGCTCCTGGGGAGTTGCGATTAGCGGTGCGATCGTCGGAGGGGGCTCCGGCGGTTCGGGCTTCGGCGAGTCAGTCTTCTGGGGCTCCGGCTTCACAGGCTTCGCGGCCGGTTTGTTCTGCTCCTTTGCGCCGAGCATGATTCGGACGATTCCTGTGGTGAGCGGCTCGCGCGGCCTGGGCGGCTCCACCTTAATAGGCTCGGGCCGCCGGGGCACGGGCATCGGCAGTGTCGTGGGCACCGCATCCGAGCCCCAAGTGATACTCGCCTCGAACTGGACCGGGCCCGGCTGGCCGGGCCGGTGGCGCCGCATCTCCAACGAGCTGAACAGCGCCGACGCGGCCGCGATGCGGACCTGGCCCTCCGGGTCCTGCAAGCCGGCCTTGATCTCCTCCTGCACTTCATCCGGCACCGCCATCACCAGGCCCCGCAGGGCGGCGGCCCGCGCCGCCGGGTCCTTGTGCTTCGCAAACGACCGGAGCTTCGGCAGGGCCCTGGTGCGGAGCCGGGAACTGCGGGCCAGCATCTCGACGGCGCGGGGGATCAAGTCGGGGTGCCTCTCGGCGGCGCGCAGCAGCGGCTCGACCGCCTCCTCGCTATCCAGGTTGTTCAGACCCGCCAGCGCCCGGCTCACCACAAAGCCGTCGGCGTCGTCCAACAGCTTGATCATGGCGACGTGGGCGTCGGCCTGGAGGTCGGTGGGGATGCCCGCCCGCTCCAGCAGGACCTGACCGACGGCCTCGGCGGCTTCGGCGCGGACCTGCCACTGGGCGTGCGGCAGCAGGGAAATCAGGCACTTCAGGGCATCCTGCCCCTTCGCGGCCCGCAGGAAGCGGATCGCGTGGACCACCAGGTCGGCGTCGCGCTCTTTGGCCACGTAGGCGGCGATCTGCGGCACGAGAGTGCGGAGCGGTTTTTCCGCGAGTTGCTTGAGCACGGCCGCGCGGACGTTCGGCTCGGGGTCGTCCAGCAGCTTCACCAGCGCCGAGGTCGATTCCGGCCCGCCGATCTGCTGCAAGCCGCGGAGACTGGTCTCCCGCACCAGCGGATCGGGGTCGCTGAACAGCTCCAGGAGCAAGGCTTGCTCGGCGGCCGTGGCCATGCGGGCCAGCTCTTCGGCGGCCTGCTGGCGCTGGCGCGAGTCGGCGGCCGCGAGCCGCTCCAATCCGCCGGGCCACTTGAGCACGAGCACGCCGTCGGCCACCAGCCGGTAGCGGAGCGCCAAGAGCCGTTGGCGGTCCTCGTCGGTGGCGGCCCGCTTGAGGCGGTCATAGACCTCGGGGAGCAAGGCCGGGCCGAACCGGGCCAGGTGCTCGCGGATCGCGTCGGCATCAGTGGGCGCCACGCGGAGCAGACGGTCCAGCTCGCGCCGGGCCTCGGCCCACTGGGCTTCGGTGAGCTTCTCGGGCGCCGCAGCGGGCTTGGGGAGCGGACCGGCGGCCCACTTGGCCAGAGCGGCCAGCCGCTCCGCAGTCAGGCTGTCCGGCTGCCACGGATCGAGCTTCTCGACCGGGGCCTTCCACGCGGAGAGCAGCTCCAACGCGGCCAGCCTGGCGCTGAGGTTTCCTTTCTCGAAGGCCCGGACCACGGCTTCCCGCGCTCCATCGGGATAGGGGAGCAGCCGGCGCACGGCCGCCTCGCGGAGCACGGGATTCCGCTCGTGGAACTGCTTAACCAGGCGGACCACGTCGGCCGCATCCGGCATGCCGGACGCCACGAGCACGTCGTCCGTTGCGGCCGCGGCCGCTGCAAAGTGCTTCTGGAGCCAGGCGGCCAGTTCCTTGGCGCCGAGCGACCCGTCGCGCGAGGCGATCGGTTGGCCGCCGGGCGTCAGGATCCGCAGCGCGGGAGTCGTCGTGGCCCCCAGTTGCGCCGCTTCCTCCGGCGACCGGTTCACGTCCACCTCGACCAGCGTCCAGCGGCCGAGCTCGCTTTGGACCTCGGGCGTTTTGATCGCTTCGTCCAGCTTGCGGCACCACGGACAGCCCGCGGCCACGGCGCGCACGAAGATCGGCTTGCGCTGGGTCATGGCCCGGCGAAGCCCGGGTGTGAGCCCTTCCACCCAAGAAAGCCCAGGCGCCTCGGCCGCGCGTGCCGCCGGAGGTTTCTCGGCAACGTTCTGCGCCGGGAGCCATTCAGTCAAGAACGCCAGACAAGCCAGCACCGTTGCCGCTTGCAGCCCCCAAAGCCGACGGGTTGCAGCCCGTGGGCTTTGAATACCGCAACGTCGTGCGTTTCCTGGCTCTTTCATCGTGGATCCTCCGTCGTCTTGGACCCGGCTCTCTTCATAAAGCCGCGGCCGTCGGTCGCGCCGCCATACCGCGGCCACCGGTCGCGGCTTTGTGTTCGCCATCGCACACCAGTCCGACCTCAATACGCCAGCGCATACGCCAGGATGTTGACGTTGACTTCGACGGCATTGACGATCTCGTTTCCGCCGCAGCAGCAACAGCCTTGGGTGTGCGGGGTGTCGTTCAGCCCGTCCCGCGAATAGACCACGCCGAGGCGCCCGCCCAGGCTGACTCCTTCCAGCGGCCGGGCCTGGCCGTGCTTGGGCCCAAGGCTGCGGATGTCGTAGACCGTGTGGAAGATGGGGTGGCTCATGTCGATGGGCTGCAAGGGATGGTCGGGGAAGACCTTGGCCATCTCGCGGCGGAACGAGCGGTCCCACTCCTGGGAGGAGCACCCGGCCGAAGCCAGCAGAAAGCCGCCCCGGGCCACGTAGCGGCGAAGGACCTCGCGCTCGCGGTCCGAGAGATCGAAGTTCCCCTCGCCGGTCATGATCACCAGGGGGAACTCGTAGATGTCGTCGCTCGACAGCTTCACGGCGTGGAAGCGCCGGCTGGTGGAGACCGCCGAGTCCTTCTCCGCCTTGCTGAGGAAGTGGTCGGAGAAGCACTGGCTGCTCTTGGTGCCGGCGTACACGAGATTGGCCACCTGGACGATGCCGTCCGGCTCGCCGCCGGACTGCTTGGCGTCGGGAACCACGGCGGCGGGGGCGGGACTCTTGGCCTTTGGCGTTTGAGCGTCCACGGACGCCAAGAGAAGCGGCGTGGCCAGCAGGGCCGCGACAACGATCTTCCGCGAGAAACGCGCCGCGCAATCGCGGCGGCTAAACGGGTATTGTACAATCTCTTCCATCAGTGTTTCTCCGTGTTCTCTGCGACTCTGCGGTTTCTTTCGCTTATCTTGATTTGCTGGACGCCTCCTCGGCGATCCGTTGGAAGTACTGCCCCACGCGCCGGCGATACTGCACCGGAACTGCGGCCTCGCCCGTCCCGGCCCCTTCCGGCCCGACGGCCGCGTCGTCGCTGCTGGTCTCATCCGGATTGGCGGCGGTCTGGGCGCCCGCGGGGCCGGCGGAATCGGCGCCGCGTCGGCCCTCGCGGCTGTCGCGCGCGTCGCCCATCCCCGGAAGGCTCCCGTAGAGGCCCATGTTGCCGCCGCGCATGGCACTGTAGCCGCTTGGCCCCATTCCGACGCCGCTCCCGGCCCCGCTCCCCATGCCCAGGCCCATGTCCGCGAGCAACTGGGCCATCGAGTTGCCGAGGCATTGGCTCAGGCTCGGGTTGAAGGCGAGGGCTCCCTGGCACTGGCCGCCCATGCCCTCGCAGCGGTTGATGAACTTGTCGAGGATGTCGGCCGCTTCCTGGGCCTTCTGGTGGCCGCGCGTGCCGGAGAACTCCGCCAGGGCCGATTCCGCCTGGGTCATGGCCTCCATGGCCCCGCTGGCCCAAACGTCCGCGGCGAACTTCGCCGCTGTCTCGCGGAGCTTCTCGAACTGCGGGTCGCCCGGAAGCTGCTGGAGGTGGCTCTCGATGTCGCCCAGCAGGGTGCCCAGCTCCTCGCGGAGCTTTCGCTGTTCCTCTTCCAGGTCGCGCATGCGGGCCTTGACGACGGGGTCGTCGGGGTTGTCCTTCCCCTTGAGCGACGCGAGGCGCTCGGCAAGGTCTTTTTGCTGCTGGGCCAGGATCACGAACCGCGAGGCATCGGCCAAGAACGGAAACGCCTTGGCCAACTGCTCGATCGGCTCCATGGCGTTCTGGTCGAACTGCTTCCGGTCGCCCCCGAGCTTCTCGGCAAGCTTCTCAAGCTCTTTCTGGAGCTGCTCGTTGGAGAGCTTGGGGGCCTTGTTCATCGCGCCGAGCTGCTGGGCGCCTTCCGACAGCGACTTTGCCAGCTTCTCCAGATCCTTCTTGAGATTCTCGTCGACGTCGTACGGAAGCGTGCGCTCGGCCAACTCGCGCATCGCCGCGGCCTCTTTCTCCAAACGTTCCGCCATCCGCTTCGCCTCTTCGCGGAGGGCCTTATCGGCCTCGCGATCCCCGGGCTGCTCCTTGAGCTTCTTGAGCAGATCCTCCAAGTCCTTCGCGACGGCCTCCATGCGCCGTTGGGCCTCGCGGTACTTGGACAGGAGGATCTCCATCCCCTGCTCCGCGCGGAGCATCTTCTCGAAATCCTCCTGGGAGATGATCCGCACCGTGACGATCGCGCTCTCCGAGCCCTTGGCCCCGGCCGGGTCGTTGTCCTCCACGCGGCCGAAGAGCTTGACCGTGTCGCCCGGCTCCAGGCCGTAGCGGGCCAGCGGCAACTGGAGGGTCTCGTAGGCCCGGCGCGGCGGCTGCGCCGGCAGCGGGATGGCGGTCGGCTGCGCGCGGGAATCGTTGAGGCTGCGATACATCTCCAGGCGGGAGATGCCGTAATCGTCGTCGGCCGACAGCACCACGGGGAGCACGGCATTGGGCGTGGCCAGCGACGTGGCCTGCGGCTGGATGATGCGGACCAAAGGCCGCTGGTCGGGCAGAAGCGCGATCGTGCCGCCGAACGGCTCCCGCGACGCTTGCGGCGATTCGGCCACGTCGATCACGGTCAATTGAAACTTGGCGTCCCGCGCGATCTCAAAGTAGCCGAAGACCTCGTGGCTCCCTTCGGCCGTGGGCGTCATCTGGATGGAAAGCGGCGGCTGGCCGGGGCTCGTCAGGGTGAGCCTGCCGCCCGAGAGCGGCCGGTTGCTCTCCGCCCAGACCTGCACCTTGGTGCCGCGCAGCCCGGCGATGCCTCCCTTGGGGAGCGGGCCCTCGTAGGGCGCCCGGCGCGTGTAGGCGGGAGGCTCGATGCGGAATCGCACGCCGTCGATCCGCGGCACCGTAATCACGTCGATCCGGTACTTCTGGCTCCGGGCGCGATACGCCCGCACGTGATAATCCGCCGGCTCCGTGACCTTGGCCAAGGTGGTTCGCCAGCGCCCGTCCGGCTCCAGAAACATGGGGAGCGTTTCCTCCGTGCCCGCGGCGCCTTCGAGGACCAGGTCCACGCGCTCGACCACGTCGCCCGACACGGTGGCGCGGACGTCGAGGTGCTCGCCGTAGAGAACGGCCGTGTCGCCGGGCTCGACCACAAACTCGACCTGCGAATAGGGCGGCACGTCGGCCAGCGGACGGAAGAAGCGGTTCCATTGCGTAAGGGCCAATCCGGGCAGGCAGACCGCCAGAAGCCCGACGGCGGCCACCTCGATGGCCAGCACCGCGGCCGAACGCCCGAGCGGCTTGGCCGGGACGGCCCTGGCGCCGGGGGCGCGAAGCGCGAGGCCTGCGGCGTGCGTGACGGCCATGGCGGCCAGGCCGCTGGTGATCGCGGGGGCGTGCCCGGAGTAGGCTTCGTGGACCGGGCCGTCGAGCTCGACGCCGGTGAGGATGGCGCCGCCGGATCCGGCGGCCTGATCGAGGCGGCGGGCCAGCGCCGCGTCGCGGCCGGCCCGAATCGTCCGCCCCACGAGAACCCCCAGCACGGCGGCGCCGCCGGCCCCGGCCCCTGCCAGGATGACCATGCGCCATGGGGCCGAAAGCTCCCAGATCAGGTCAAGCCAGGCCCCGATCAGAAACAAGAGAACCGCGCCGGCCAGTCCCCAGACCAGTCCGCTGGCGCCGCCGATCCAGAGAAACCGGCGGCGGAGGTTGCGGAGCCGGGTCCGCAGGGTGTTGCGATCGTGTTTCATAATTTGCTGCCCTTTCTCCACGCGGCACAAGTGCCGCGGCTAAACTACCAGAACGCCGGGCAAGCCCGGCCGCTACGCATTCCCCCCCCACCCCCCCCTGGCCTTCCGTTTTTCAATTTACCCTCGAACGATGAAAATCCCCCCTGCCCCCCCTTTAGAAAAGGGGGGTTAGGGGGGATTTTGCTCTTTTTCTATCC
>CAYGZI010000095.1:0-12946 GCA_964354245.1 uncultured Planctomycetaceae bacterium | reverse complement strand
ACCGCAGCGCGGCGCGGATGGTTGCCAACGTCCAGGCTGCGTGTGACGCGGGCCCCGATCCCTTGCAGCGGCTCCGCCGCCTGCTGATGCGGCACATCCGCATGATCCGCGAAGGAAGGGCCGTCCCGCGGATCATCTTCTCCGACGACCTCCACAGCGGCCACCCGGAGCGCAAGGTCCGGGTCGAGCAGGTGGTCAACGGATACCTTCGCCAGATCGGCCAGCTCGTGCGCCAGGGCCAGGAGCAAGGCAGGGTCCGGCCCGAGCTCGACCCGGCCACGGTCGCGCTTTTGTTTCTGGGGATCATCGTGCCGGCGGGAATCCTCTGGCACCTGACCGATGGCGGCTTCGACGTGACCAAGCACGCCGAGCGGGCCTGGCAGGTCTTCCGCGGAGCGATCAGCACGGAGGCGAGATAGTCCCGTCGGTTGAGGCGGTGTGAATAGAAAGTCACAAAGGCTTGCACCCATGACCCTTCGCAAGATCCTCCTCGCCCTGGTGGTTCTGGTGGCCGTGGCAAGTTGGCTAATCTGGCGATTCGTGCTGGCGCCGGCAAACCCGAACGACAGCAATGTCGTCCGGGTCTCCGGCAACATCGAGCTGATCGACGTGGAGATGGCCTTCAAGATCCCCGGGCTGGTGGCAGAGCGTCGGGTGGACGAAGGCTACGTCGTCTACGAGGGGGAGTTGGTGGCCAAGCTGGAGACCGGCGACTTGCTGGCGGACCTCGAGATGCGAGAGGCCGAATTGGGCATGGCTCGGGCAGCCTACGAGGAATTGCAGAACGGGTCGCGCCCGGCGGAGAAGGCCGCCGCCTGGGCCGCTGTTGAGAAGGCTGCCGCCGCCATCAGGGCCCTTCAAAGCGCCTCCCCGCGCCAGACCATGGAGGCCGCCAGGGCACTGGCCGCGCTAAGGGCCGCCAAGCTGGAGCAAGATCGGCTTAAAGAGGAATTGGATCGGGCCGACCGCGTCATGCGGTTGAATCCAAAGGCAATCTCCAGGGAGGACTACGACCGCCAAGAGGCGGCCTACAAGGTCGCCATCCAGAGGCACCAAGAGGCGCAGGAACTATACAACTTGACCGATCAGGCCGCCCGCCGGGAGCTGATCGATCAGGCCGAGCAAGCCTTCAACCAAGCCGGGGCCCAATGGAACCTCGTGGAGGAGGGGGCCCGTCAGGAGGTCCGGGACCAGGCCGCGCAGAAGGTCAAACAGGCCGCCGCCGCCACGCGCCTGGCCTGGCTCCGTTTGAACCAGTATGCCGTGCTCCGCGTCCCTCCGCCCGCCGATCTCCCGCTGGCCCGGCAGGCCCAGCCCGCCAAGTCCATTCAAGGCGGCCCCACCCGCGGGCCGGCCGAGTGGGTCGTGCTGGCCAAGCACGTCGAGCGGGGCGAATACGTCGCCGCAGGCACGCCGGTCGTGACCGTCGGGGACATGAAGCACGTCTGGCTGCGGGCCTACATCGAAGAGCAAGACCTGAGCCGGGTCAAGCTCCGCCAGCGGGCCCGCGTGACCACCGATGGCCGCCCAGGTAGCGTCTACCAGGGCGAGGTCTCGTTCATCTCGCAGGAGGCGGAGTTCACCCCGAAGAACGTCCAGACGCCCAAGGAACGCGTCAAGCTCGTGTATCGCATCAAGATCGACATCGACAACCCGCAGATGGAGCTCAAACGCGGCATGCCGGCCGACGCGGAGATCCTGCTGGACTCGCCGGCCACGGGGGTGTCGGCCGCGGAGGGGAAGTAATCGCGATGGACGCCATCCGCACCGATCGCCTGACCCGTTGGTTCGACGGCGTAACGGCCGTGGACCAGCTCACGCTGAGCGTGAGCGAAGGGGAGATCTTCGGCCTGGTCGGCCCCGACGGCGCCGGTAAGACCACCACGATGCGGCTCTTGACCGCCATCATGGAGCCCACCGGCGGCGAGGCTTGGGTCGCCGGGCACCACATTGTGCGCCAGCCCGAGGCCGTCAAGGAAGCGATCGGCTACATGAGCCAGCGGTTCGGCCTCTACCCGGACCTGACGGTCATGGAGAACATCGACTTCTACGCGGACATCTACGATGTCCCGCGCCGCGGGCGCAACGAACGGATCGACCGCCTGCTGGCATTCAGCAACCTGACGCCCTTCAAGAAGCGTTTGGCCGGCAATCTTTCCGGCGGGATGAAGCAGAAGCTCGGACTGGCCTGCGCGCTGGTACACACGCCCAAGGTGCTGTTTCTCGACGAGCCGACCAACGGCGTCGATCCCGTCTCGCGCCGCGACTTCTGGCGGATCCTCTACCAACTGCTGCGCCAGCGGGTGACGATCTTCGTCTCCACCGCGTATCTGGACGAGGCGGAGCGGTGCAGCCGCCTGGCCCTGATCCACCAGGGGAAGCTGCTGGCCTGCGGCACGCCGGACGAGGTCAAGCAGTTGATGCGGGCCTCGATCCTGGAGGTCCGCACCTCCCAGCCGCGCCGGGCGTGCGCCGCGCTTCGGGAGGCACTCCCGGGGGCGTCGGTAGGGCTCTTCGGCGATCGGGTCCACCTCGTTAGTCCCGAAGGACAAGATGCGGCGGCTGCGGCGCGGCGCGTGCTTGCGGCCGCGGGGGTGCCGGTTGATGAGCTGCGGCCCATCGAGCCGGCGTTGGAGGACGTGTTTGTCTCGGTTCTCGGACAGCGGGAGGAGGGTTCAGGGGCGAGGGGCGAGGGGCGAGGGGTGAGGGATGAGGGGCTGGGGGCTGGGGTTCAGGGTTCAGCGGACAGGGGGCAGGGGTCACGGGCGAGGGGGCAACGCTCGCAATCGCAAAAGGAGTCTCGCGGAGACACCCTGAACCCTGAACCCCGAACCCTGAACCCTGAACCCCGAACCCCCTCCGGGCCGACACGGCCCGGCTCTGAACTGCACACCCTGAACCCTGCCGTTGTCGTCCGCGACCTGGTCAAGCGGTTCGGCAGCTTCGCGGCGGTCAACGGCATCAGCTTCGAGGTGGATCGCGGCGAAATCTTCGGGTTCCTCGGCCCCAACGGCGCCGGGAAATCGACCACCATCCGTATGCTCTGCGGCATTCTCTCGCCCACGGCCGGCTCGGGCACGGTCGGCGGCTTCGACATCCGCACCGAGCCGGAGAAGATCAAAACCGCGATCGGCTACATGAGCCAGAAGTTCTCGCTCTATCAGGACCTGACGGTCGAGGAGAACATCGACTTCTACAGCGGCATCTACCGAATCCCCGCCGCGGAAAAGGCAGAGCGGAAGCAGTGGGTCCTGCGCATGGCCGGGCTGGAGGAGCATCGCCGGCGGCCCACCGCAGTCCTCTCCGGCGGTTGGAAGCAGCGCCTGGCCCTCGGCTGCGCCATCCTGCACCGGCCGCCGATCCTCTTTCTCGACGAGCCCACCTCCGGCGTCGATCCCATGAGCCGCCGCCAGTTCTGGGAGCTGATCTACGAGATGGCCGGCCGGGGCGTGACCGTCTTCGTCACCACTCACTATATGGACGAAGCAGAGTACTGCGACCGGCTTGCCTTGATCTACCGCGGCGAGCTGATCGCCAGCGGCACGCCCGAACAGCTCAAGACCACGCTCATGAAGGAGCACGTGCTGGAGGTCGTTTGCCAGCGGCCCGAACAGGCCATGGAGCGGATCGAGAAGCTCCCGGGCGTCAAAGAGGCCGCGCTGTTCGGCAAGGCCCTGCATGTCGTTGTCGAGGACGCCGAGGAGATCGGGCCGAGGATTCGGGAATCCCTGACGGTCGAGGGCTTCGGCCAGCCGCGGGTCGAGCGGATCGTCCCGTCGCTGGAAGACGTGTTCGTCTCTCTGATCGAGGCCCGCGACCGGGCCGAACAGCCCCAGGCGGAGGTCCAACAATGAATCCGGAAAAGGTGACAGGCACCTTTTGTTCGGAGAACCCTTCGGGCCTTTCAGGCAAAAGGTGCCTGTCACCTTTTCCGGCGGAGGTGCAGGGATGAAGCTCCGCCGCGTGCGCGCCGTGGCCCGCAAAGAGTTCCTCCACGTGCTCCGCGACCCGCGGAGCCTGGGCATGGGCATCGCGATCCCGATGCTGCTCTTGGTGCTGTTCGGCTACGCCCTGACGCTCGACGTGGACCGCGTGCCGATGGTCGTCTGGGACCAGAGCGGCACGCACACCAGCGACGATTTCGCGAGCCGCTTTGCCGGCTCGCGGTATTTCACGATCGTCGGCCAGGTGGGCGATTACGGGGAGATCGAGCGGGCGATCGAGCGCCGCCGGGCCAAGGTGGCCCTGGTGATCCCCACGGATTTCTCCGACCGGGTCGAGTCCGGGCGGCAGACCTCCGTGCAGTTGATTGTGGACGGCACGGACTCGAACACGGCTTCGATCGTCCTGGCCTACGCCGAGTCCGTGACCGGGACGTATTCGCGGGAGGTGGCCTTGGAGATGCTCCGCCGCGCCGGCGTGCCGCCCGTGCGCCAGCCGCTGGATTTCCGCCCCCGCGTCTGGTTCAACTCCGACATGGAATCCAAAAACTACATCGTCCCGGGGCTGATCGCCGTGATCATGATGGTGATCGCCGCCCTGCTCACTTCGCTCACCGTCGCCCGCGAATGGGAGCGGGGCACGATGGAGCAGCTCATCTCCACGCCGGTCACCGGGCGGGAACTGATCCTCGGCAAACTGATCCCGTACTTCGCGATTGGGATGTTCGACGTGCTCCTGGCAGTGCTGATGGGCGAGTTCCTTTTCAACGTGCCCTTGCGGGGCAGCGTGGGGCTGCTCTTCTGCACGACTGCGATCTTCCTGGCCGGGGCCCTGGCCATGGGGATGCTGGTGAGCATCGTCACCAAGAGCCAGCTCCTGGCCAGTCAGATCGCGATGGTGGCCACGTTTCTGCCGGCGTTTCTGCTCTCCGGGTTCATGTTCCCAATCGCAAACATGCCGCCCGCGATCCAGGCCGTCACCTACGCGGTCCCCGCCCGGTATTTCGTGGCCCTGCTGAAGGGCATCTATCTCAAGGGCGTGGGCTTCAGGATTCTGGCCGTGGAGGCGGGGCTTCTGACCGTCTACGCCGTGGCGATGATCGTACTGGCCAACCTGAAGTTCAAGAAGAAGCTGGAGTAGCCGTGCTGGAGCGGATCCGCCACATGCTGGTCAAGGAGTTTCTGCAGGTCTTCCGCGACCCGCGCATGCGCATGGTGATCTTCGTGATCCCGTGCGTGCAGACGCTGGTGATCGGCTACGCGGTGAGCACCGACGTGGCCCACGTGGCCACGGCCGTCTACGACCTGGACAACACCGAGGACAGCCGCGCCGTGGTGGCCCGGTTCACCAGCTCGGGCTACTTCGACGCCGTCGCCTACCCCCAGAACGACGCCGAGGCCCGGGACCTGATCGACCGCGGGCGCGCGAGCGTCGTGCTGCACATGGAGCACGGGTTCTCCGAGGACCTCCGCGCGGGACGCACGGCCCGGGTGCAGTTCATCGTGGACGGCTCGGACTCGAACACCGCGTGGATTGTGATGGGCTATGCCTCGCGAATCGCCGGCAGCATGTCGGAGCAGCTTTTCGTCGAGCGCTTCACGCGGCGATTGGGCCTGCGGCGCGAGCCGGGGCTGGTGCAGCTCGACTCCCGGGCCTGGTTCAACGAAAACCTCGAAAGCCGCAATTTCTTCGTGCCCGGCGTGATCGTGATCGTGGTCTCGCTGGTCACGCTCTTGTTGACGAGCATGGCCGTGGTGCGGGAGAAGGAGGTCGGCACGATGGAACAAATCATCGTCACGCCGATCGCGCCGGCCGAGTTCATCCTCGGCAAGACCGTCCCGTTTGCCCTGATCGCCTTCGCGGACGTGGCCCTGGTCTCGCTGGTGGGCGTGTACGTGTTCGGCGTGCCCGTGCGGGGCAGCGTGGCGCTGTTGTTCTTCACGACGGGCCTGTACGTGCTGACCACCCTGGGCGTGGGGCTGTTGATCTCCACCGTGAGTCAGACGCAGCAGCAGGCGATGATGAGCACGTTTTTCTTCTTTTTTCCGGCGATGCTGCTTTCGGGCTTTGCGTTTCCCATCGAGAACATGCCGCGCGTGGTGCAGTGGCTGACCGTGCTCAATCCGCTGGCGTATTTCCTCATCATCGTCCGCGGGATATTCTTGAAGGGCGTGGGCGTGAGCGTCCTCTGGCCGCAGATTGCGGCGCTGGGCGCGATGGGGGTGGCGACGCTATGGCTTGCCGCCCGGCGGTTCCACAAGACGCTGGCGTAGGATGCCCTCGAAGGCCATGATCCTGTTGGGCGTGAACTGCGGTTTCGGCTCACAAGACCATTTGCGAGCTGCGCGCGATCGACGTTGCGACCAGGGGGAAGCCGGAGGCCGAGGTATCGGGTGCGGCCGGAATTCCACGCGGTGCGCACACGGGCATCCCGAGGATCAAAGCCGCTGCCGCATCGCCACTACAAGTCGATCTTATCCCATAAGTTCTCTCCACTGTAGGAGCAATTCTC
Organism: uncultured Planctomycetaceae bacterium; assembly: GCA_964354245.1. Taxonomy (GTDB): domain Bacteria; phylum Planctomycetota; class Planctomycetia; order Pirellulales; family Thermoguttaceae; genus CAYGZI01. The sequence continues at coordinate 6,492 of CAYGZI010000095.1, read as the reverse complement.
CAGCACGCAACTCGTTACGCCACCTTCGATGCCAGGGATCAGGTCCCGCTGATAGGCTGTGCCAGCGAGAACCGTAACCCCACCCCAAAGCGACGACAACTTCGAAAGCAGACCGCTCGCATGGCCAACCTTGCAGCCTCCGAGCCTGACCACCGCCTTGGGGTCAAAGCACTGTCGCAGTTTGCTCAACCGATCACGGTGCTTATTGAACGTGCTCTCGGACACGTAGTCATCCCCGATGCACTGCCCCGAACTATCGCCGTGATCCAGGATTTTCAGCATGATGATTGTGTCACCCTTCGCACATCGCTTGAATATCTTGGTCACGAGATCGGCAACACAGGTGACTCTCTTCTCTCCGATCCAAACGAATGCGGTGATCTCGTTTGCCAAATCCCACACCTTGGCTTTACCAACGACTGTGACGCCGAGCTTGGCCATCTTGTCCTCCCGGAATCGAGTGCTGCAAACAAGTACCCAATCCTACTTCGTATCCGTTCCCGCCGCTCCCAGCCGGGAACGGCCGGGCCGGCGGCCGTGCGGCGAAGTTAACGCGGCTGTCGGCCGACCTGGGTGAGTCATGATTCCGGCCTGCGGATGCCCACAGCAGGCCAGAAGTTGTCCCCTGCAAGCAGTGTATGCCCACGGTCACGAAAACCCAAGTTCCCATGCGGTTCTACTTAGTTCGAGGCGACCGGACTTGGCGGCGAGCTCGCCGAGGGCCTTCAAGAAAGTCTTGTCCGAGCCCCTGCGCGGATCGAACCAGAGTTCGGAGCCGCCGGGTGTGAGGTCTATCTTCTCGTTCAGCACGTGGGATGAGCCTCGTCCACGGCATTGCTTGCCGACTCGCTTTGCCCATGCCTAATGCCCGGTCATTCACGTTTGCACCTGCACGTGCGTCTTGAACGCATCGATTTCGTTTTGCGTAACCGGGCCGCCGAGCGACTCAATCACCAGGGCCGGAGCCTGGCCGCTTCCACCGTCGCCGGAACCGCGTTTTGCCGCGGGCTGGGCATGACCCGGCGAGGCGAGCGCCAACGCCACCGAAACAACAAGGCTTGAAAGCAGGTGCTTCTTCATAACGTCTCTACAGTACCAGTGGGACCGGCGTCTCGCCGGTGCATGCCCACACCAGATTCACAAAAGAACCAGTGATGTCCCCCTTCTTTTGGGCCCCGGGACATCACAGCTTCGGCAAGTCCGCCATCGTGATCTGCGTCAGCGGTGCGCCTGGGTTGTAGTCATACTCCGCAACTCTACGGATCAATGTCTTGACAGCTTCAGCAATCCAATACTGCTCGCCCGGGGTGTGCGCTCTCTTTGTGCTCCTGGCATCCAACTTGCGCGCCGTCAAACCGGTTCCGACTACGGAAGTCAATTCGCCCAATTTGGTGAGCACATCTTCGTCGATGGCGTACTGATTGCTCGCTCTACGCTTTCCATGTGCCTCCGCCTGGACAGCGCTAAGGCAGAAATACCCCATGGTTGTCAGTGGCTCCTTACCATCGAGGTATCGCTCGTATCGACTCCACAACAGCTCAACAAGGGGCGTGACCTTGAATGCAGTTGGAGGTGCCGGATACTGAGGTCTTAGTACATTGAGGTTCGCTGATACCGTCGCCAAGCCAACGATCGCAGCAGATAGCGCAACAGGTCCTCCTGAGCTAGGCGGAGGTGGGACGCGATCTACCAGTTCCGCGCTGTCATACTCGAACCGAAGGGCGCCGCGTTCGAGTGTGAGCGCTGCGTGAATCTCCCACGCTCGGATAGCCGGGCGCACCCGCTCAATAGCGCTCCCGACGGAGGAATGGTGCTCCTTCATCTCAGCAGTCAGAATGCCGTCCTCAAGTTTCAAGTCGAAGGCACTATCGCCGAATGAAACAGGCGGAGGACGGTTGTAGGACACGCTGCCCCCGGTGACCAGCTTGTATCTCAACCGAACAACATGGGGATCATTCATCGCCACACCTCACGCTTTCCATTGTTGACAACCACTTTGTTCGGCGCGGGTCACCTGATCCCGCCGAGCGTTGTCCGCGTCTTTCACTCCACCGGCCCGGGACGCACGATCCTCGGGGCAGTCTTGATTCTGGGGCGGACGGCCAGCCAGTCCACGCCTTGGAAAACCGGGTCCGGGATTTCACGTACCTCCTCGTCGCCAAGGTAGGGACACATCGCGTCTACCCACGCGATGAGCCGCTGGAGGCTCACGGCGTCCACCTTCACGTCGTGGTGTTTTCCGCTAGAGCAACGCTCAATCAGCCGGCTCTTGTAGGAGAGGCTGGTCATGGGCGTGGGGGTCTTGTAGCCCGCCGGGTCGATCTGGCCGTACCCCTCGACCATGAGCATCCCGGCGATGCCGAAGCCCGGGGGCGGGTTGGGCGGCAGCCGATACGGCGTGCCCCAACTCGGCCTGCCGGTCAGCACGTGGTAGGGCTCGGCAAAGCCCAGGAAGCCCGGCCGCGGGGTGAGGTCGAGCGTCTTGACGCCCTCGCCGCTCCCCTGGTGGCATTTGCCGCAATACTTGTCCAACACTGGCTGGACGTAGCGCGGATAGCTCACGGTGGTGTCGCTCCAGGGAGGCGGCGTAATCGGCCGCGGGTCCTTGGTCAGGGCAATGCACGTGCCCTCGTACTGTGGTGCCCGGCTGTGCGACTCGTGGCATCCCAGGCATCCGCGCCGCTCGCCTGGCATCAGGCCGACGAAGCTCCGCATGGTTTGCAGGGCCCGGCCGCCGTCGTCGAGGAGCTGGAAGTGCAGGGCCATGCCCGGCGGCGCGTGGAAGGCCACCGATCCGTCCGCCTCGATCGGCACCATGCCGAGTACGCGTTTGACGCCCTCGGACTGCACGGTCGAGACCACGGGCCCGGTCGAGATGTACGGCCGCATGTACCAGTAGGTGTACGTCTTGGGGTCGATGTGAAGCACGCGCAGATACTTGGCCTGCCCCCGGAGTTGCAGCGGGGCGTTTTGATACACGTTGCCGCTAAAGAGCACGCCATCCTGCGGATTCAGCCGGTCCTTGCGCTCGGGCCAGGCCACCCGGTCGGCAATCACGGGCGGCTTCGGGCGGGCCTTGAGCGGCAAGGCATGGAAGACGTTATTCGTCCCCTCGTAGATCAGCTCGCGGTTGCCGTATACGTCCATCAAGTAGAGCAGGAACTTGCCGCCGCGCTGGGCCGACACGAGGAAGTCCGTCTCGCTCAACGGGTACGGCGAGTAGTACGCCGGGTAAACGCCGCTCGCGTGATACTCCGGGCACTCCACCGGATCCACGGGCCCGTTGCCGCACTCGGGCCAGTGTACGTCGGCAGTGACTTTGGTGATGCCGTCGGGGAAGTTGAAGCCGCGGTCGGGGTCGATGATCCCCACCGAGCCGCTGAACCAGTTGTGGTGGGCGCTGCCCGTGAACATCACGCGGCGGCTTCCCGGGATGCTCCGGGCGTCCTTCATCAGGTCGGGCCAGACGCTCTGGTTGCCCCAGAACGTGGCGGCCTGCGTGCCGTCGGGATTGACCGTCCAGAGCTTTTGGGCCCGCCAGAGCGGCTTGTCGGTGTATTCCCAGCGGGTGTAGATCACGCGCCCGTCGTTGGTGACCGAGGGCAGGTAGTCGGGCTCGTTGTTGGACGAGATCAAGTAGATGTCTTTGCCGTCGCGGCCGCAACGGGCCAGCACGTAGGCGTTGGTCGGGGGCATGCAGCGGACGTAGGTGTGGCCGCGCGTGGTGGAAAAGATGACGTGCCGGTCGTCGGGCACGTAGATCGGGTCGAAGTCGTCGTACTCTCCGTCGGTGAGCTGCACCATGCCCGTCCCGTCCACGCTAGTCTCGTAGAGGTGAAACGATTTCTCGTTGTGCGGCTTGAACGAGAAGAGGACCTTCTTCCCGTCGTACGACAGGTCGGGACGCCAAAACGAGCCGTGAAGCGGTGCTTGGGGCATGAGCTGGGTGAGCTTACCCTCGGGCGAGAGGCCGTCGAGGACCAGCAGCCGTGCGCCCGGCACGGCCATATAGCCCAGGCGGTGGCGGGTCTCGTGCTGCCACTCCGAGCCCTGCGGATAGGGCATGTCGACGAAGAGCACCTTGTCGAAATCGACGACGGGGTTCCGGAACGCGATGCCCCGCTTCACCTCGCGGACCTTGAGGTACAGGTCACGCACCTCGGGTAGGCTGGGGCCAGCGCCCCAGCCACCCTGCTGCTTCTCCAGCGCGTCGAGCTCGGCGAGCTCCTTCGACAGCACTGGGCTGGGAAGAATGCCCCAGCCTACCTGCTGGATTCGCGCCGCGAGCTGCCGCGTCCAGGCGATCTCGCTCTTGATGCGCTCGGGCGTCGGGTTCTGGCCGGCCTGATGGAGCCAGTCGCGCTGGAGCACTTCGCGGGCCTCGGCGGCTGAGAGGTTGCGCGTCACCGGGGTCTGGGGCGCGACGTAGGGAGCGACGGCCTCATGCACGCTCGGCCGGAACTGGATCTTCGGGCCCGCAGCGAGGATGATCTCGATCCACTCGGGCGAGAAGCGTGCCGAATTGCCGCGGGCCTTGAGTTTCTCAAATCGCTCCGCGATCTTCGCCGCCTCTTCCCAATGGCGCCGCTCGTCCGCGGTCTGCCGGGCCCACTGGCGCTCGGTGAGCGGCTTGTACTCCATCAGGAGTTCCACGAGCCTCGCTGCCTGGCGCACGTAGAAGTCGACGTCCTTGGCGGTCAAGTAATCGCGCGGGCTGGCGCCGGCGAAGGCGGCAAAACGCTCGTAGTCCTCGGGAAAATCGGCCCTCAGCCGCGTCAGCAGTGCGCCAGCCAACGGGCGGTCCAGTGCCGCGCCCTCTTGCGCAAGGCCCTTTCGCAGGCCGGCGAGCGTCTCGGCAAAAGAAGCGCCTCGTGCGTAGACCGCTTGGACGTGCTTGTCCATCTCCCGGGAGAACCGTTGGATCGACTCCAGGCCGCTGCGGTAGACCAGCGCGATCTCCTCGGCGGACAGGGCGTCGGCGTAGATCCGCAGGTCGTCCATCGCCCCCTGGAAACACTCGCCGCCGCTTGAGGAGCCGATGCACCCGGGGGCGTTTCCGCCTGCGGCGATCGTGCCCGGGCGCTCCAGCGACCCGATTTCCTTGCCGTCCAGATAGACCCGCATCCATTGGCCGTCGAACGTGGCGGCGCAGTGGTGCCACGTGCCGTCCAGCAGCCGCGCGGGATCGATCTCCGCGTCGCACTCCACGTAGCCGCCGACGTGGAGTCCGAGCGAGAGGTGGGTCCCGTTGTCCTGGAACGAGAAGAGGACGCGGCGGTCGCCGTCCTCCTTGCGGAAGAGTTCGCGGTACTGCGCCAGGTCGATGGGCATCACCCAGGCGCTGAAGGAGACCTTGCGGAGCCCCGCGAACTGAGGCTGCCTGGGGACGCGAAGGTTATGGGGGCCGGCCAGCTCGACCGCGCCGCCGAAGACACCCTCAGTGCGCCGGAGCCCGGGGGCCTGGTTGCGCTCGGGCGACGCATGATGGCCGTTGCCGCTGGAATCGAGAAAGTCGCCGCCGGACGGCTCGTCAAAGCTCCAGTGGGCAATCAAGGGCCGATTGACCCGGACGGGCTTCGAGGCCGGGTCGTGAACCGGTTTCCCACCGGCGGCAAGCGAAGCCGCCGCGGCGGCCAAAAGCACGCTCAGGGCAATATGCCGCGCCGGTCGAAGTCGCGTGCAACGCATCGAAGGATGCTCCTGAACGGTCCCAAGCGGCCGTCCGACAGTGACGTGCCGGCCCGCCGCGGCTATACTATACCCGCGGCCGTTGCCGGGTGAAAGCGGATCTCGACTCTCACGCTGGGAGGTGCGCCACGTCGCCCTCGTCCACGTTATGCTGAAGCATAACCTACTGGTTCTGCCTGTCCGCCGGGTCAAATGATGAGTGGAATATGAATGTGCCCCTGAGGTGTGTCGTTCTGTCGATAGTCGTCGTGGGCCTTGCCGCCGTCGGGCGCGGGGAGGAGCCGCAATCGATCCGGGCCAAGTGGGAAATGCCCCCGCGATGCACCCCGCTGGATCCCCCGCGGATCAAGGACCTCAAGGAAGAACTGCGTCAGACCGGCTACCGCCTGGCGATCGCCATTCATCCGGCGCAGCCGCCGGGCTTCAAAGGGGACCCGCCGCCGCGGGACTTGTATCTGGTCAACGCCGACGGCACCGGGCTGCGGCAGCTCACCAGCACGCCCGACCGCGAAGAGCACGTCCCGCGCACCTCGCCCGACGGCACCAAGTTCACCTACAACTTCGGCGACTCGCTGGTGGACGTCAAGACGCTCAAGACCCGCCAGATCGACGGCAGCTACGTCTGGACGCCCGATAGCAATCGCACGGTCCAGTGCATCAAAGGAGGCATCGTCTATACCGACGTCGAGACCGGCAAGCGGAGCAAGCCGATCCCCGTGCCGCGCAACGTGAGCCTGGCCGACATGTCCTACGACGGCCAATGGTTCATCTTCGAGATCCGCGACTACCTGGGGAGCAAATACA
>CAYGZI010000094.1:0-12948 GCA_964354245.1 uncultured Planctomycetaceae bacterium | reverse complement strand
GTCGATGCACTCGCCGCAGATGTAGACGTCGCCGGGTCCTTCGACCAGGGGGCCCACATCGCGGTAGCTCTTGCGGCAGAAAGAGCAGAAGGCGTTTTTCTTGACGGTGCCGCCGCCCCGGCGTCCGGTGTTGAAGTCTCGTCCTGTTGGCATTTCCATTCCTTCGGCCGGCCCCCGCGCGATCCTTCTGCCGCCGGGGCACGGAGTGTTGCACTTGATGCGTCGCTCGATTGGCCGGGATCAACGTCGCATCGTTGGCCGGCCGGGCATCCCTGATGTACTGGTGTCGAGCGCTCGGGTGCTAACGTTCCTACGCCCCATCGCCCGCTACGGTTTGTGCAAATTTGCCGGGCGGGCCGGCCAGCCCCTCCAGGACGCACGGGCCGGCGCCGGCGGGCCGGCTCGCGCTAATCGTCGCAACCTGTTTCGCCGGTATCCTTTAACTCTTCCCGGAGGTGCGTGGAAAGCGATGTCTTAATTGTTCGGTATTCTGCATCGCTGAGCACACCCTGCGAGTGCATTTCGCGGAACTTCGCCAGAAGCTCGCCGGCCGTCGGTTCCTCTTTCTCCTTTTCGGCGCGAACCTTGCCAACGACATAGGCCGCAAGGGCTGCCAACGCCGCCAGCGCAATCGCCCAAACCGCCAACTCCAGAAGGTGCAGTACCCAATCCGGCATGGATCGCGGACTTCGCCGATGGCGCCGCCCAAGCGCTGGTCGCGTCGAACCGGTCAATTATGTACGGCAAGGGCAATAGAGTCCAGGATGTGCCCCCTCAGAAGGCGCGGTGGCATACGCCCAGGCCCGGCCGGTTGACAGCTTCTCCCTCCCCCGCTAGCTTGGGGGCTGGCTGGTTCCCGACATTGCGGACGTCAACTGCAAATCACCCTACCGTCATGTCCAAACAGTCCAATCTCAGTCGCGTGCTCGATTGCCGCGTTGTTGCGATCTTGCGGTCCCCCAGCGGAGAGATGCTCGGCGAGGTGGCCGAGGCCCTTCTGTCCGGCGGGGTGGAGGTCATCGAAATCACCTTCACGGTCCCGAAGGCCCACAAGGTCCTGGAGCAGGTCGCGGATCGCCTGGGAGACAAGATCCTTTTGGGCGCGGGCACCGTGCTGGACGCCCCGACCGCGCGTACGGCCCTTCTGGCGGGGGCGGAGTTCATCGTCGCCCCGATAGTGAACCGCGAAGTGATTCAGCTCTGCCGCCGCTACGACAAGATGGTCATGCCCGGGGCATTGACCCCAACCGAGGTGCTGACCGCTTGGGAGGCGGGCGCCGACATTGTGAAGGTCTTCCCGTCGGACTTTACGGGGCCCGCCTATCTGAAGGCCCTTCTGGGGCCTCTTCCCCAGGTCCGGCTGATGCCCACGGGCGGCGTGAATCTCAAGACTGCGGCCGACTTTCTCCGCGCCGGGGCCTGTGCGCTGGGGATCGGCGGGGCGCTGGCCGATCCCAAGGCCATCGCCGCCAGGGACTTTGCCAAGATCGAGTCGCTGGCGCGGCAGTACGTGGAGATTGTCAGGGGGGCGAGGGGGTGACGGGTGGCGGGTGGCGGGTGGCGGGGTGAACGGGCGAGGGGGTGAGAAAGGGAAAGGGTGAGAAGGGTGAGAAGGGAAGTAAGAAATGAAAAGTGAGAAATGAGAAATGCAAAGTGCAAAGTGGAGGTTCCCACTTCTCACTCTGCACTTTTCAGTTTCACCCGCCACCCGCCACCCATCACCCGCCACCCACTCTTCCCAGCTTGCCTTGTCCGCTAGACTCGACTTGAGTCCGACAACCGTTACTTCCGATACAGAACACGGCGTTTCGCGCGCGGAGGAAAGTCATGGGTTTCACGGGGCTTGCGCCGGCGGTCCTCGCCGCCGCACTGATCGCCGCTCCCGCAGCGGTGCCGCCCAGCGACCGGGCACCCCCCGCACCCATCTTCACCCGACAGACCCTTTTCTCGGTCCCGTTCCGCCTCGATGGCTCCGACCCGGCATCGCGCGACGTGGCCGAGGTCCAGTTGCACGTCTCCACAAACGGCGGGGCGAGCTGGCGCCTCTACAGCCGCGCGGAACCGCAACGCGGCAGCTTTCTCTTCCGCGCAGGCGGCGACGGAGAGTTCTGGTTCCTGCTCCGCACCGTCGATCGGACCGGGAAGGTCCGTCCGCAAACGACCGACCGGCCGGGACTGAAGGTGATTGTCGATACCACGCCGCCGCAGATGACCCTGGAGGCCCGGCCGGGCCAGTCGAACCAGGTTGTCGCACGCTGGCAAATCACCGATCCGAATCTCAGCCCGCAGACCCTCCGCATCCAATACCGCACGGGCCCGTACCAACCCTGGCAGCCGGTGGCCATCGACCGCCAAAGGACCTCCGGTCCGGGTCCGGTGCAAAGCGGCGAGGTCGCGTGGTTGGTGCAGGAGGCGTTCGAGCGGTTGGAGGTTCGCGGCGAAGTGGCCGACCTGGCGGGCAACACGGCCGTCAGCCATGCACAGGTCCGGTCCGGCGATCTGGCGTCGGGGAGTCCTCCCGGGGCCCTCAAGCTCAATCCTCCGGCGCCTCGGCCGGTCCCGCCGCTGGCTGGCCCGCAGGACGCTTCCGCCGGCCAGCCCGTCCCCCGAAGCCACGAAAGCCCCGTGGCCATTCAGATCCATCCTGCTTCCACCGGCCGGAACGCCTCTTTGAGCCCGATCGGAACGGGTCCGCTCCCCGGGGTTCCGCTTGGGCAGCCGTTCCGGATAGTCAACTCGCTGCGTCTGGAACTCGTCTACGAGTTGGAGTCCCCGGCGGCCTCGGGCAGTGCGACGGTGGAACTCTGGGGGACCCGCGATGGCGGTCAAACCTGGCAGAACCTCGGCCGCGACGAGAAGCGGCGGAGTCCGTTCGCAGTGACCGTGCCTGGGGAAGGGGTCTACGGTTTTCGCCTGCTGCGGCGCGACGCCGCGGGCTCGGGCGAGCCGCCGCCTTCTGTCGGCTCGCCGGCCGAGCTATGGGTCGGGGTCGATCTCGGCAAACCCCAGGTGCGGATCGTCGCCGTCAAGCAGCTTACCGGTCCGCAGTCCGGGCAGCTCGACATCCGCTGGGAGGCCGACGACTGGATGCTCGCCCCGCGCGGTGCGTCCCTCTCCTACGGCCCGGGCCAAAACGGCCCCTGGACGCCGATCGCGACGGGACTGGAGAACGCCGGCCGCTACACCTGGTGGATGGACGGCCGTGTGCCGCAGCGGATCTACCTGCGCCTGGAAGCCCGGGACGAGGCGGGCAATGTGGGCGCTAGCGTATCGCCCGAGGCGGTCTCGATCGACCCGCGGCACGTGCCGCTCCGCATCCGGGACGTGCAGCCGGCGGCACCGCCATCGCCCCTCAAGCCGGCCCGATGACGGGCGTTTGTCCCTCGCGGTTGTCTTTGCCGTCCGGCAATGCTATCCTAGCAGTTGAAGACCCTTGGCACAGGGGACCCCTCCATGACGAGACAAACCATTGACGCAGTGTTCGAGAACGGGGTGTTTCGCGTGACTTCACCTTTTCCCGTCTCCATCCCGGACGGACAGCCCGTGCGACTCGTGGTTGAGATCCATGACTCAACCGAGGACGTATTGACGCTGGCCACTCACGTCTACGATGGCCTGTCCGAAGACGAGATCACGGCAGTCGAGCGGACTTCGCTTGACCGGTCGCCGTTGTTCGGCGAGAGGGTCCGGGAATGACGCCTCCAGCGGCACTCCTCGATACCGTGGTGACCAACAACGAGGCGCATTTCACGCGTATTCCGGGGCTGGCTGTCGAGAACTGGCTCCGAGAGTGAACCCGGTTGCCCGACCGCACCAACCGTTCCAGACCCGCGTTGCCATGCCCCCCGCCGGAAAAGTCCACGCCATCGACTATCTTCAATCGCCGGCGGACCATCCGCCCAGACCGGTGTGCGTCGCTTTCGGCGATGAGCCGTTTCTGAAACGTCAGGTCCTGGCCCGATTGCGCGAGGCCGTGCTGGGCGGCGGCGAAGCGGACTATTCGCTCTCTGCGTTCGAGGGTCCGACCGCCGCGCTGGACGAGGTCCTGGAGGAGTTGGCCACCGTGGCCATGTTCGGCGGGGGAAAGCGCCTGGTGGTCGTGGAAGACGCCGACACCGTGGCCAGGTCCGGCGGGGGAAAACGCCCGGTGGTCGCGGAAGACGCCCACAAGGAATCCGATAACAACAGTTTTGTCAGCCGCTACCGCGGTCAACTGGAGGACTACGTGGCCCGGCCAAAGCCCACCGGGGTGCTCCTCTTGCTGGTCGCGTCGTGGCCTGCCACGACGAAGCTCGCGAAGGCCGTCGTGGCCAAGGGGCTTTCGATCGAGTGTGCCGCCCCTCCGGCGGCGCGCCTGGCCAAGTGGCTGACTGCCTGGGCCAAGCAGACGCACGGGGCGAGCCTGGAGGCGGCCGCCGCGGACCTGCTCGTGGAGATGGTCGGGCCGGAGATGGGGCTCCTGGACCAGGAGCTGGCCAAGCTGGCCGTCACGGTCCAGCCGGGCCAGAAGATCTCCGCTGCCCTGGTCGGCCAGGTGGTCGGCAGTTGGCGGGCCAAGACCGTCTGGGTGATGCTCGACGCGGTCTTGGATGGAAACGTCTCACAGGCCCTGACCGAGTTGGACCGCCTTTTGCTGGCCGGCGAAGCCCCAATCGCCATCCTTGGCGCGGTCTCGGCCTCGCTGCGGCGTCTGGCCGCGGCCACCCGGCTGGTACTGGACGGCGAGGCGGCGGGCCGCCGAGTGGCGCTCCGCGACGCCCTCCAGCAGGCCGGGGTCAACGCCTACTACCTTCAGAAGGTGGAGCGTCAACTCAAGCGACTGGGCCGGCACCGTGGCGATAGGCTCTACGGCTGGCTCCTGGAGGCAGACCTCGATCTGAAGGGCGATAGCACGCTTCCGCCCCGGACGGTGCTGGAGCGGCTGTTCATCCGGCTGGCCGCGACGGCGTGATGGGTGACGGGGGGCGGGTGACGGGTGGCGGGTGACGGGTGGCGGGCTTGATGCACAAAGCCGCGACCGCCGGTCGCGGACCCGTGCGCCGCGACCGCCGGTCGGGGTCCCGTTGGGCGCGACCGCCGGTCGCGGCTTTATGCCGCTAAGAATCCCTAGATTGCCCAGTTTGCCTTGCACCCAAGCGGCTGATCGAGTATGATCCGCCCCCTCTTCTGCGGATAAACCCCTTCGGCTTCCTCTGCAATCATGGCTGTGCGGCGGGGAGTCTTTGTCCTGTTGGCTGCCGGGATCCTGCTCGGATCGGGCTGCGCAGGCTCCCCGTGGACGGCCGCTCGCCCGACTCCCACCGACCCGGTACCGCCGCGGGCTGGCGCAGCCGCCACTGAAGGACCATCCGCCGCTGCCGCTCCGCCCGCGAGGGCCCCCGGCGCAGACCCGGCCGTCGCGCAAGTGGACCCGCGGGCCGTGGACGATCTGGTCGCCCAAGTCGCCGCAGCCGAGAGACTCGACCCGGCTGTGCGCGAGCAGCTCACCCGCGACCTGCGCCAGACCGATCCGACCCTCTGGCCTGCCTTCGTGCAGCAGTTCCGGGCGAGCATCGCCTACCGGCGTGGGCGGGAACAACGCGAGATCGCGGCGGCCGCAGCCACGGCCCAGCAAGACATCCCGTCGGCAGCGCAGGTCCCGTTTGCGCCGGGGAGCCAGTCGCGCGAGGCGGCGTCTGCGGCGATGGCCCGCCTGATCGACCAGGACACTGCCGAGCCGGCCGCAGCGTTCCCTGAAGCCGGGGCCTTTGTTCGACGGGCCATGTATGAGCCCTCCAGTCCCGCATCCCCGTGGGCGCGGGACGATCGCGACAGGCCCGGGCGCGCGACGGCGGCGGCCCAGGACGCCCCAGTGCAGGAAGACTGGCGCAAGGGCCTGGCGACGGCTATCGCCGGCCTGGAGTCTGAGCTTCGCGACGCGCCGCAATCCGCTCCCGGCGTGGACCTTCAAGCCCGGCTCCGCATGTTGTATCTGCTGGCCGACCGGCGCGAGGATGCCCTGCGGTCCATCCCGTGCGCGTCTCCGACGGTGCAGGAGTTCTGGTCGCAGGAGCTTTTCGGCCTGGCGACGTGGTTGGACAGCCGGCGGGTGAGCGATTTGAGCCGCCGGGCAGGCCAGTCGCAGCCGTCGCTGGCGGCGGCGGTCCATCGGCTGGGCGAGATGGGGCCGTTGGTGGTCCGCAACCTGGCCTTCATCACCGAGGTCCAGAGTTACGGCATCTACAAACCCGTGGCCAAGGACGAGTTCACGCCCGGCCAGGAACTCCTCTTGTACGCCGAGGTCGAGAACTTCAAGAGCGAGGAGACGCCCAAGGGATTCCACACGGTGCTCCAAGCCAGCTACCAGATCTTCGACAGTCGGGGCCAGCGCGTGGCCGGCCAGGAGCTCAGCGCCGTGGAGGAGCACTGCCGCAACCCGCGGCGCGACTTCTTCCTGGCCTACCGCCTCTCGCTGCCCAAGCGGATCTACGCCGGCAAGCACGTCCTTCAACTGACGCTGGTGGACCAGAAGAGCCAGAAGATCGGCCAGGCGTCGATCGAATTCAGCGTCAAGGACGGCGGGCAATAGGCCCGGCTTCTCCTCGCGGAAAAGGTGACGGCGGCCCTGACGGTTCACTTGCAGGGCCCGAACCGGTACACTTCTTTAAGGTGCCTGCGCCCGGCTGCGACCCATGTGCGTCTGACGGCCCGGCCGGGCGCTTTCCGCCGCGCGGAGCGTGAAACCTCGATGAACGCACAGCAGCCCGATACCGCGACCGTTCCTCAGACGCCCAAGCCGCAGGTCGATTTGGACGCGGCCACCGTGCGCTTCTGCGGGGACTCGGGCGACGGGATGCAGTTGGCCGGGACCCAATTGACCAATACCTCGGCCCTGGTGGGGAACGACGTGGCCACGTTTCCCGACTTCCCGGCCGAGATTCGCGCCCCGCGCGGGACCCGGGCGGGGGTGAGCGGATTCCAGATCCATTTCGCCAGCCGCAAGATCTTCACGCCCGGCGACCAGGTGGACGCCCTGGTGGCCATGAACCCGGCGGCGCTGGTGACCAATCTTTCCGACCTGGTCCGCGGCGGGATCCTGATCGTCGATAGCGACGGCTTCGCCAAGCGCGATCTTCAGACGGCCCATTGTCCGACCAATCCGCTCGAAGACGGGACGGTGGACGGCTATCAGGTGTTCGCCGTGGAGATGACGCGGCTGGTGCGCCTGGCGGTCCAGGAACTCGGTCTGAGCACCAAGGAAGCGGATCGCTGCCGGAACTTTTTTGCGATGGGCCTGGTCTATTGGCTCTACGACCGGCCCCTGGAGCCGACGCTGCGATTTATCGTGGAGAAATTCGGGCGGCGGCCGGACGTGGCCGAGGCGAACCGCCGGGCCCTCTTGGCGGGCTATCACTACGGCGACACGACCGAGGCCTTCGCCCACCGCTATTCCGTCGATCCGGCCCGCTTGGCGCCGGGCACCTACCGCAACATCACCGGCAATCAGGCACTCTCGTGGGGGCTGTTGGCCGCGGCGAAGCTCAGCGGCTGCGAGCTGTTTTACGCCAGCTACCCGATCACACCCGCCAGCGACATCCTCCACGAGCTTTCGCACCGCAAGAACTTCGGCGTGCGGACCTTTCAGGCGGAAGACGAGATTGCCGCCGTCACCTCGGCCGTCGGAGCGTCGCTGGGCGGGGCCATGGCCGTGACCGCCACGAGCGGGCCGGGGCTCTCACTCAAAGGCGAAGGGCTCGGGCTGGCCGTGATGACGGAGTTGCCCCTGTTGGTGATCGACGTGCAGCGGGCCGGCCCAAGCACGGGAATGCCCACCAAGACCGAGCAGGCCGATCTGGGCCAGGCCCTGTTCGGACGCCACGGCGAGTGCCCGCTCCCGGTGTTGGCGGCCCGCAGCCCGGCCGATTGCTTCGACGTGGCCTGCGAGGCGTGGCGGATCGCGGTCCGCTACATGACCCCGGTGCTGGTGCTGAGCGACGCCTACATTGCCAACGGCTCCGAGCCCTGGCGCATCCCCGAGCTGGCCGGGCTCCCGCGGATCCCCGTCGAACATCCCGGGCCGCGGGACGCCGAGGCAGCCAAGTCCCCGTTCCTTCCGTACCGGCGCGACGAGCGCCTGGCCCGGCCCTGGGCCCTGCCCGGAACGCCGGGACTGGTACACCGGATCGGCGGACTGGAGAAGGAGGACGTCACCGGCACGGTCTGCTACGACCCGGCCAACCACGAGCACATGGTCCAACTGCGGGCCCGCAAGGTGGCGGGAGTCTCCCGGGACATTCCGCCGCAGCAGGTCGAGGGGCCTGCCAGCGGCCGGCTTTTGGTCGTGGGTTGGGGCGGGACGTACGGGGCCATTGCGACCGCCGTGCGACGGCTTTGGGAGCGCGGCGAGCCGGTCGCCCATGCCCACTTGCGATACTTGAATCCCTTGCCGCCGGACCTGGGGCGAATTCTCCAGAACTACCGGCAGGTGCTCGTGCCGGAGCTGAACCAGGGCCAGCTCCGGCGCCTGGTCCGCGCCGAGTACCTGGTCGATGCCGTGGGCCTGAACAAGACCAGCGGCCGACCGTTTAGCGTCGGTGAAGTGGTCGAGCGTATCGAAGAACTACTGCGAGCATGAATGCGCCCCCGGTGTAGTCACCGGGGGCTAATTGGCTTCCCACTACTGCCTACTGAATACTGTCTGCTTCCTTCCATGCCCCCCGAAACGAATCCTGTTCCGCCGACCCTCTCCCCCAGCGACTACGCCAGCGATCAGGACGTGCGCTGGTGCCCGGGCTGCGGCGACTACGCCATCCTCGCCCAGATGAAGAAGGTCCTCTCGTCGTTGGGCATCCCGCGAGAGAAGCTGGTCTTCGTCTCGGGGATCGGCTGTTCGAGCCGCTTCCCGTACTACCTGGAGACCTACGGGATTCACTCGATCCACGGCCGTGCCCCCGCGATTGCCACCGGGCTGAAGGCCACCCGCCCCGACCTCTCCGTGTGGGTCATCACCGGCGACGGCGACGGCCTGTCGATCGGCGGCAACCACATGATCCACTGCATCCGCCGCAACCTGGACGTCAACATCATCCTGTTCAACAACCGCATCTACGGGCTGACCAAGGGGCAATACTCGCCCACCTCGCCGCTGGGCCAGGTGACCAAGAGCACGCCCGCAGGCTCGATCGACAATCCCCTGCACATCCTCTCAGTGGCCATCGGCTGCGAGGCGACGTTTGTGGCCCGCACCGTGGACGTCCACCAGCAGCACCTGGGCATGGTCCTCAGGCGCGCGGCCGAGCACCGCGGCACGTCCTTTGTCGAGGTCTATCAGAACTGCGTCGTGTTTAACGACGGGACCTTCCAGTATGCCGCCGACCGCCAACTGCGGGCCGAGCACACGCTGGAGCTGGAGCACGGCAAGCCCCTCGTCTTCGGCGCCAACCGGGACAAGGGCATCCGGCTCAGCGGCCTGGAGCCGGAGATTGTCCCGCTCGGCGGCGGCATCACCGAAAAGGACCTCCTGGTCCACGACGAGAAGGCTGCGCAGCCGAGCCTCGCCTACCTGCTCAGCCGGATGCACTATCCCGAGTTTCCCGAGCCGATCGGCGTGTTCCGGGCAGTAGACCGGCCCAAGTACGACGAGCGGCTCAACGATCAGGTGGCCGAGGCCATTCAGACGCAGGGTCCGGGAGACCTGGACAAGCTGTTCCACTCGGGCGACACCTGGGTCGTCGAGTGAGACCCGTTGGCTATGCTTCAGCATAACGTACGACTGCTACTCAGCGGGTGAGATCCTAATGAATCTCGACACCGGCCTTCGGTTGTGGCGTTGGGGAAACGCCGTTTCGTGCTTCGGCGTGGCGCAGTTTCTCTGCCTCACAGTGCTGGCCGTGCAGTTCTATCCCGGGGGCACGATGGAAGACCAGAAGACGACCGGCTACTCGTTCTACGAGAACTTCCTCAGCGACCTGGGAATGACCAAGGCGTGGTCCGGCCGGCCGAACCCGACGGCGTCGCTCTTGTTCAACACGGCGCTCGTGGTGCTCGGGCTGGCGATCATCCCGTTCTTCCTGTTCCTGCCCAGCCACGCCCCGGACCAGTGGGAGACCCTGCGGATCGCTTCGGTGTTCGGAGTGATTTCCTCGCTGGCGGTGGCCGGAATCGGCCTGAGCCCCTTCGATGTCCATCCCGACGCCCACGTGGCTGCCCTCGTCCTCTGGGTGATGTCGCTGTCGAGCGCGGCCGTGCTGCACTTTGGCGCCCTTTGGGCCAGCAGGGAGTGCTCCCCGCTTCTTGCGATGCTGAGCGCGGGTTTGGCCACGGCGATCTGCGTGTACATGGTCGCGGCGGCGGCGGGCCAGAAGGCCGCCCCCGTGCAGAAGTGTCTGGTGCTCTACGCGCTGGTCTGGTACGTCGTCTTCGGCGTGCGCATGGTGTTGACCACTGAGCTTGTGCCGCCGGATCGCGACGACCGACTCCGCCGCGAGGCAGCGGAGTACTTGCGGCGCCTGCACGGGGAGCGGCGTGGGGGCAAGTAGCCGTAGGTTATGATTCAGCATAACGGGCACGCGGGTTATGCTGAAGCATAACCTACGATGGCTACGATAGCTGCCCTTCCAGCGCGGCGGCCTGGCCCAAGTCGGCCTGCGACTTCTCCTCGTCGCCCAGCCGGTCGTAGATGTATCCGCGGGTCTTGTAGAACTCGGGGTCGCCGGGGTCCAGGCGGAGCGACTCCTCAGAGTCGGCGATCGCCTTGTCCAATTCGCCCCGCAGCGCGTAGACGACCGCCCGGCCGTTGTAGGCCTGGGCCATCTGCGGGTCCAGCCGGACGGCCTGGCTAAAGGCCAGGAGTGCCATGTCCAGCTCACCGTTCTCCAAATAACCGACGCCGAGATTGAAGGCTTTTGTCGCTTGCATGGCCGGTCTAGGCAGATGCCCGCCCGATCGCGCCCGCGGGCCTCACCCGACCTCCCGCCCGCTGGGCGCTCACCTGTCTTTGTACTATGCCGGCAAGCGAATGTCCACAAGAATCAGAAGGGCGAGGCCGGCTGCTGGGGCTGGTCGGGGCCGGAGGGCCGCAGACGCCGGGTCACGTTGGTCTCCAGGACCCCAAAGGTCCCCTCGTGACGCTCGATGCTCATTCCCAGCGCGTAGATCAACCGCTTGGCGGTCACCGGGCTAAGGATGATCCGTTGCGTGACCACGACCGGTTGCGTAGGAACGTCGAACGGCTGGGGGTTCAGGGCAAAATCCAGAATCAACTCTTCCGGCGTGCCCGTCACCCGGCAGAAATTGGAGTAAACGGTCACCGCCCTGGACTCGTCGATGTCCACCGGCACCCGCTGCTCCTGTTGAGGGACCGATGCAGGGGTCCCCCCGCGTACAGGGGGGGTGCCTGCCGGTTCATCCGGCCTGTTGGTTGGGTCTGACACGGAATCCTCCTTTGCTGTCAGTTTTCTGTGGGGGCAGGTTGCCAACCTGCCCCACTGTAACGGCGGATCTGCAATCCGCCGTTGGGTCCGTAAACCTTACCAGCAACTCTGAGGGATGAGAAGGGGTCGGGAGTCGTTTTCGGGAGCCTCGGACCAGCGCGACGGTCTGCTCGGGCAAGAGACTCCCAACCCCTGCTCCTACCCCTGCTCCCGCCATCACCAGACCGCGGTCCTCCACCTGCTCCCGTTGCGGCCGCGCCGGGCGCATATCTTGCGGCAATGGATTCGGCGTGAATCCGAACGGCAGGAACGCCAGAGTGAGCCACCCGAGGATCGTCCGCCACGGGCCCAGCGGCACGTTGTCGTTAGTGGTCGGGGGATGGGCAGGGCCCATGAGCACCAACAGAAACAGCATCACCAGCCACCAAATCATCTCGAAGTAGAAAACCGCCGCGATGGCCCCGAGCAGCACCAGCGTGGCCACGGGCCGGGCCCGGTCCCGCAGCAATCCGTAGAGGATGTGCCCCCCGTCGAGTTGGCCGATTGGGAAGAGATTGAGCGACGTAATCAAGAGCCCCACCCAGCCGGCGTGTGCCATGATGCTCAGGGGGTGAATTCCTGGGCCAAACGCCACAACTTCCCTTGGTGCAAAAGGCCCGAGTACCCATCGGGCGAGCCACTGAAACACGAGCGGCTCGCCAAACTGATCGGCGCCGGGAAGTCTCGTGCAGAACGACAATCCGATGGCGCAACAGATCAGGGTAGGAATGAGGCCGGCCAGTGGACCGGAAATCCCGATGTCGAAAAGTGCCCTGCGGTCCCCACTGCGGGGGTCCATCAGGATGATGGCCCCCATGGTGCCGATGGGCTCCACGGGCATGGGAATGAAAAACGGGAGGCTGGCGCGGACGCCGTGCCGCCGCGCCTGAAGATAATGTCCGGCCTCGTGGCAGAGCAGAATCGTCATCAAGCACAGAGAATAGACCGTACCGCCGACCAGGAAACTGCTCACGCCGCGGATACCGGCAATGTCGATCGGCGGCCAGGGATAGTAAAGCCAGCCCCCCACCAGAAAGGTGCTGATGCAGGTCGCCACGAAGAGGATCAGCGGAACCCACCCCCGCAGCATGGGAGGGCGGCGGCGCGGCATCCCCAGCTCGGGAGGGGACTCCTCCCCAAGAACAATCAGTTCCTCCGGCCCGTCCGTCTGGCTGGGGAGGTCTGGACCTGGTTGTGGGGGCCGGTCGCTGCCATTCATAGAACGGCGAATTCTACCGCCTCCTGCCCAGGCCGCCTAGGAGCGGAGGCAATGAGCCCCCTCTACCCCTTCACCCCCTCACCCCCTCACCGCGTCATCCGCCACCCGTCACCCGTCACCCGCCGCCCACTTGATTTGCCCCCGGCAGTCGGCCGACAATCAGCACTTGGCGCGACCAGGCGACAGGAGGGCTCCCCATGCTGGACCGCTTCTTCGGACTCTCCCGGCACGGGACCACCGTGCGCACCGAGCTGCTGGCGGGCCTGACCACCTTCCTCA